>JAYVDU010000342.1:0-3989 GCA_043749245.1 Bacteroidota bacterium
GCTATCACACTTTTACTTTATACAATAAAAATGGTAGAGGTTCAATCGCCTATTTCCATGTCGGGTAAAAAAAACGTGATTAAAATTATGTCTTCTAAATCTACCAAAATAGAAATTTATAGTAAAGGAGAAAAAATAAAACAATATTATGTTGGCCACACAACACAAGATCACTTGGGAACTTACATGTTATTAACCAATTTAGAAACTGGAGAAAACTATGCAGATCCTTTTGTAACGCACATCCCAGGCTTTGATGGTTTTTTGACAACGCGTTATAATACTGATGAATTAGATTGGAGAGATCGTTTGGTCATGAGTTTTAGACCGCCCCAGCTGAAACAAATAAAATTAGAATTACATGAAATGCAAGATTCATCGTTTGTATTAGATTTAATTAGCATGCAACGTTTTAGTCTTAAAAACAAAAAAGGTGTGCAAATCTCATTTGACGAGGCTAAGTTAAAACAGTACATCGCTTATTTTCAAAACATCAATTGTGAAGTGGTTTTACAAAAAAATGATCAATTAGTGGATTCGCTTGCTAAATCGGCTCTCCCATTTGCAACACTTACTGTTACCGACAGAAACGATCAACAATTTGTTTGCGATTTTTTTCATAAACAATCTATTCAAAGTAAAAACGAACAGTATGGAGTCAATTACAAATACGATCCCGATAGATTATTTATTCGCTATAATAATGGTAAAGATTATGGTGTAGCTCAATTTTATGTGTTTGGGAAAATATTACAAACCTACAAATACTTTATAAAAGAAAAATAATACGCGTCAGGTTAAATGCATTAAAAAGCCCCAAATGATAGCATTTGGGGCTTTTTAGCGAAAAGATAATAGTTAATCCAATCAAATATATATTTGTTATAATCTAGCTTACTGTTTAATAAATTTTTTACTAATTTTTTTGTTACCCGTAGTGATGTTTAAAAAATAGATGCCGCTACTTAATGTAGAAACATCAATTTTAAAACCATCAGCTGTTAAAGTTGTTAAGTTTTTTAATTGCACCTCATCACCAATAATTGTAGTTATTTGTATGTGTTCAGCTTTTATAGTACTATGTATATTTAATGCGCTTTCTGTTGGATTTGGAAACAATGAAATCAACCCTTCATCATTATTCAATTGCTCGTAAAGCCCTACCGAACAAGCTAAAGAACCATTTATTTTTCTTCCCACTCTATCAACAGATGGATTAGAGATAAGAGCCATAAATGTATTACCAGCGATGCAATTACTATATAATTGGTTTTTCAAAAATGGCTCTAGGTATGCCATATATTTTAAAAAGAAAACGTTATTACAAGTTGTATTTCCGCATGAAGCCTGCCCTATGTTGCAAGTACCGCTCGTTCCATTACCAACTTCGCAGTGTGTTAATCCAGTAATAATAGTATGAAATTTTATAGGGCTAACAATGCCTGCATAGTGGCTATTTTGAACGGTTGTATCAGCCACAGAATCATTTTCGCCCGAAATCATCAGAGTAGGAACCGTAACTAAAGTTGCTGATGCGATAGAATTAGGAGTATTATTAGTTGTGGCTGCAGCAAAATTAAATAAACATGTTAGGGTTGTATTATTAGCTGCTGCTAAAAATGAAGCGCCCGCACCCATGCTATGACCGCCAATAGCCGATTTTTGTAATACTTTGCCATTAAATACAACAACATTAGATGGCGTTGATGCTGTATTTAATCCCATAGCTAGAGTTGTTAATAAGGCTTCGTCTTTTCCAAAATCTAAATGAACCGGGGTTGGAAAAATACCACTTTCTGTGCGTGGCATTAAAACGATATATCCTAATGACGCCAACCGATTATAAATATTATCATACGCGTCCCAAGTCATCGCAAAGCCATGTCCCATAACTACTACGGGGAATTGACCTGTTGCCACAGCGGCATTGTTACCCGCTACCGTTGCAGGATAATAAACTTCAGTGCCAATGTTTCGGCCTGTACCAGGCATAGTTACTACCGTTCCACCAGATGCAGGTATAGCGTACCCCCCTGTTCTGCTGGCATCTTTAAAATTAATACTCATGTGCCCAACAGGATACGTTTGCGCAAAAGCTATAGTGGATAAACTAAGCGCAGATAAAAGTGTAAATAGTTTTTTCATGTATGTGTGTTTTTTTGTTTTATTGTAATGAACTAAATAAATGTTACTTTTTTGGTCAGATACATATTTCTATGAAAAAAGCCCAAAAGGGCTTTTTAAAAATAGTTTACCAAACTGATGCGCTACATTATTTTTGTTCAAATTTATTGTAGTCTGCAGGAATGGCTAATTTAGATGCATCTACAGCACCTTTACCTAATTTAGAAACTTCCAATTTACTTACTGATTTCATATCAGCCAACGTTTTTTCTTCTGACATCATTGGCATAGAACCTTTTGGTAAGTCTTTTATTTGGTTAAAATAGATGCTTTGCTTGTCTTTTCTATTCCATAATTTTACTAAAGGAATAAAAAAATCGAACTTAGCACTGGTAATCCAATAGGTGATTTGTGTGTTTTCATCTACATTTTTAACTGTGTATTCTGCACATTTTTGCCCTTGTATTACTTTAGTATTAGTTCCTTTAGTAACTACACAGGTTCCTTTAATAATTGGAGCAACTTCGCTTTTATGTTCTCCCCAAATTTTACGAACAGGATTTACATATTTAACTTGGTTACTAGCCAAGTCGAAAACAAAACTGCCCTCTACTTTTCCAGATTTACGTCCTATTTGATCTAATTTAACATGATCACCCTTTACATAATAAATGTTTGTGGTAGTATCTTTATTAGTTTCCATTTTAAATTCCAAGCTACCTTCGTAACCTTGAGCCACTGCCATTGCTGATAAAGTAAGACTTACAGCCAATAATGTTAATTTATTCATATAGTTTTTGTTTTAAATATTACACTAAAATAACTATTTTTAATTACAAAAATAAAAACAATGTTAAATAATACCGAAAAAGGAAATGCAGGGGAGGAAATTGCCATTGCTCATCTACTCAAACATGGTTATCAAATCTTAGCTAAAAACTGGCGATCGAGTCATTTAGAACTCGACATCGTTGCTTTTATAAATAATACCTTAGTGATTGTGGAAGTTAAACTACGAGCAGGAAACACCTTTGGAAATCCTGAAGAGTTTGTAACTCCCAAAAAACAAAAAAATATTATTAAGGCTGCCAATGCCTATATTATAGAAAACAATATTAATGTTGAAACTCGCTTTGATATTATTTCAATTATTCAAAATGCCAATGAGTTATCGGTAGAGCATATAGAACAGGCCTTTTATCCTACGCTAAAATAAATTCTCCCTTAAATTTTGTAAAAACAATGGTATCGAAAAATAATTTTGCATCAATGCTATATATCTCGTTTTCGCTCTTGTAAGTTATTTCTACAAATACTTTTGGGTGTTCTTGAGGAACAATCATTCCTGTAAATTTAATATTTATGCCTTTTGATAAAACTAAATCTTTCTTGATTTCTTCTTGAAAAATCTCTTTAATTAATTGGGTTTGGCATACGCCAGGTACAACAGGCATTTGTTCGAAATGCCCTTTAAATATTGGGTGATTCGCATTAAACAAAATAGTTGCGGATATTTTCCTATCAGCTAAAAGCGTTTGATTTTCAATCGTATAAAAATCATTTAACAAAAAAGTATCAGTCATTTGTTTTTGGTATTTCGTTAAGTTCAATGTGTATTTTTACTAAGCCGTATTGTATGCATTTAATTTGGCTATAGGATTGAGTATTTGAATTGTAAATATAATTTATGTGTGATGATTTTTTTCGATGATGGAATATTTCTTGGGAGGTGAAATGACTCGTTGAATCTGACCTCAAATAACTACAGGTATTGGTTTTAGGAACGCCCTCCAATTTAAAAAACAAAAAATTTGTTTTGCTTTTAAAATAGTTGATGCTTTTATTAGCTGAATTTAGCAGAAACA
>JAYVDU010000343.1:0-12552 GCA_043749245.1 Bacteroidota bacterium
TGGCTCAAATAAGCACTGCTTATTTCCCCTGTTACTTTTTTTCGTCAAGGAAAAAAACGTAAAAAAGATGATTAAGTTTTTGAGTGAACCCTAAATAAACAGAATTAATAGCCCCGTTAGGGTATATACTGAATACTATTTTCAAGCATTTTTATAGTGGAGCAAAACATTAAATCAATTAAAATATGGCTACTCTGTAGCCATATAGTTACGACACTCTTTTTTTATTAAGAAGGTTTTGCTCCGCCGAAGCAATTAATGGAAACTTTTTAAGTGAGCCCTAAATAAACTACTTAACTCATAAGTTGGTTTATTAAACAATTGTGAATAAATCATCGTTTTAGCCATTAAAATTGATGAGCTAACATTGCGATTTTTAATAATAAACACTACATTTGCCCCCGAATTTAAAAAACACATTTAACATGTCTAACCAAGTTGGTAAAATTGCTCAAGTTATTGGTCCTGTAGTGGACGTAAGTTTTGATTTAAACGGAGGGAAACTTCCAAGTATTTTGGACGCTTTAGAGATTGTTCGCCCAGGCGCCACACCTTTAATATTAGAAGTTCAAAAGCATATAGGTGAAGATATGGTTCGTACCATTGCCATGGATAGTACTGACGGTTTATGCCGTGGTATGCAAGTAAACATGACAGGTTCGCCTATCAAAATGCCAATTGGCGATAAGGTAAAAGGTCGTTTATTCAACGTGGTAGGTGATGCTATTGATGGTATCAATACTATGAAAAAAGACGATGGTGTATCTATTCACCGTCCGGCTCCTCGCTTCGAAGATTTATCTACTTCATCAGAAGTATTATTTACAGGTATCAAAGTAATCGACTTAATTGAACCATACTCAAAAGGTGGTAAAATTGGTTTATTTGGTGGTGCTGGTGTAGGTAAAACCGTTTTGATTATGGAACTAGTAAACAATATTGCAAAAGCTTATGCTGGTTTATCAGTATTCGCAGGTGTTGGTGAGCGTACTCGTGAAGGAAATGACTTATTACGTGAGTTTATCGAATCAGACGTAATTAAATACGGTGATGCCTTTAAACACGATATGGAAAAAGGTGGATGGGATTTAACGAAAGTAGATTTAAAAGCGTTAGAAGAATCAAAAGCAACATTGGTTTTCGGACAAATGAATGAGCCTCCTGGGGCACGTGCTCGTGTAGCTTTATCGGGTTTAACGATGGCCGAATATTTCCGTGACGGAGATGGAACTGGCCCTGGTCGTGATATCTTATTCTTCGTTGATAATATCTTTCGTTTTACGCAAGCTGGTGCTGAGGTTTCTGCCTTATTAGGTCGTATGCCTTCAGCCGTTGGTTACCAACCAACATTAGCTTCAGAAATGGGAGCAATGCAAGAGCGTATTACATCAACTAAAAAAGGATCTATTACTTCCGTTCAAGCGGTATACGTACCTGCGGATGATTTAACCGATCCTGCTCCGGCAACTACATTTGCCCACTTAGATGCAACTACTGTATTAAGTCGTAAAATTGCTGAGTTAGGTATTTATCCAGCGGTAGATCCATTAGATTCTACCTCTCGTATCTTAACACCTACAGTTATTGGAGAGGCTCATTACAACTGTGCTCAACGTGTTAAATTAACCTTACAACGTTACAAAGAATTACAAGATATCATTGCCATCTTAGGGATGGATGAGTTAAGTGAAGAAGATAAATTAACAGTTCACCGTGCACGTCGCGTTCAACGTTTCTTATCTCAACCTTTCCACGTAGCTGAGCAATTTACAGGCTTAAAAGGAGTATTAGTTTCAATTGAAGATACGATCAAAGGATTTAATATGATTTTAGATGGTAAGGTAGATGAATATCCTGAGGCTGCATTTAACTTAGTAGGTAACATCGAAGAAGCTATTGAAAAAGGTAAGAAAATTTTAGCAGACTCTTAGTAATTAGAAAATTGATGAGTTGTTGAATTAAAGAATTAAAAAAAATTCAACAACTCTCAAAACTAAAATAACTCTCCAATTCTACATCTCTCCAACTCAATAACTGATAAAATGAAATTAGAAATAATTACACCCGATAAAAAAGTATTTGAAGGACAAGTGAAATCAGCTGTATTTCCTGGGTCTGAAGGTTCTTTTGGATTATTAAATAATCATGCTGCAATGATTGCTACCCTTAAAAGTGGTACTATTGAGTTAGTTGAAGAAAATAATACGACGCATTCGTTTCCAGTTAAAGGTGGAGTAGTAGAAGTACTTAAGAATTCAGTTATTGTTTTAGCTGAATAATAATAACACACTTCATATTAAAATTTAACTCCTATTTATTTTTAGGAGTTTTTTTATGACCAATATTTTTTTAGGATGATTGATCGCATATCAAAAAGTCAAATATACTTTTCCACTGTTGTCCGAGATAGTGGACTAATACCAAATATGTTTTATATATAGTCCATTTTGAACAACATAGATACATAGGAAACATAGGTCAAATAAGTATTCTATGTGAACTATGTGCCTATGTGGTTTGGACCATTTATTTATTATGAATGTTATAAAGTCCACAAAATTAATGGGATACATTTAGCAACCGCAGACTTAAGTCTGGGGTTATGATGCCCAGTAATCCCGAAAGATATCGAGAAAGGGCTTTAGCCATGATATTTAGTTTTTAATCAGACACTAAAAATACTTTTCATAAATTCAGTTGGTATAATTATATTGATTTGTGTTTTCTGCGTTCTATTTTTAATTCTTTTTTAGTTTTAAAGAAGTCTATACATTATTCTAATACAATTTGGATTAATCCCCTTTTAAACAAAAAATCCCCTGATGACTCAGAGGATTTTTAAGTTTGAATGTACTATTTAGAAATGCCATAAATCATGTTCCCATCTAAAGATATCATTTTTGATACGATCAGATTCTAATAAAGCATCTATACCCTTACTGTATCGTTCAATCTCACGATCAAATACGTTTGTTTCTTTATAAGCTGTACTAGCAAATTGTCTTTTCCAAAAAATGTCTTCAAACGTTCTTCTTTCAGCATCATTTTTTGCATTATATACCTCATGTTTAGCAAAATAAGGTCGGCAAGCCGGGAAGTATACCCAAAATAAATTGAATGGACCTAAGTCTTCTTTTTTAGGTTTTAATACATTAACGCCCATTGATAAAATCCGTACCTCTAAAACCGATTTTTGTTTATCAAAAAACCAATCTTCTTTTAGTTCTAAAGATGTGAAATTTTCGTAAATCCAAGTTGAATCTGTTAAACCTGGCTTTTTTACCATAAAAGAATTTCCGTCTTTATCAAATTCTTCTACATCAGCAGAATCTTCTTGTAATACTATGCTTTTACGAACAGAAGATAATTCTAATGGAACTAAAAATTCTTCATCCTTAAAGGCTTTTATATCACCAGTTAAAATGTATTTAATTAATAGTTGAGCGAACGAAATACGACTTGCTACAGGTTCGATGGGATAATACAATTGTTGATTTTGTTTTTCACGCATATCTAATCGACGCCATACACGTTTTTCCCATGAAACATCTGCTTCTCTGAGATGAGTATAAGGAATAAACCTCCTGTTTGTAGAGTTTTCTTTATCATAGATTCCATCTCTATAATCACCCGGTTGAAATACACCTGGTTGAGCATGAATATTAATAGCTGTAAAAGCTATAATTGCTATAAATAGTATACTTTTGAAATTTTTCATGGTTTCTATTTTTTTATTGTGCGGTACTATTTGGTAATTTTAAATGCGCAAGTAACGGAGTTAGTTTTACCATCTGGCCCTTTTACTTTAGCATCAATATAAACTTTTGACCCAACGTCAGCTCCTCTGCAAAATCCTTGAGCTTCAGAATCCAAATTATTTCCAGAACCTTCTTTTTGCACTAATTTACCTTTATTTTTTGCTGTAACTTCCCATCCAATTACAACAAAATTGGCTTGAAATTCAAAACCGTTTGCGCCAGCACCTAAACCAGCAATTTGAGAAGCTTGACCTTTTGTTAATGTTTGAGGTGAAAAAGCACCTGCTAATTTTAATTCTGGTTTTGGCAAAGGTTTTACCTTAAACTTTGAACTTCCTTGAGGTTTGCTTTTTGATGAACCTGTAATAGTACACTCTCCCGGAGTTGTAAATGTAAAATCAAATTTACCACCACCTTTTGATACATATTTAGCTCCACCTCCATTAGCAGAAACCTGCAAATCAGTGGGAGCAATACCAGCGGCAGATACTAATACAGGATTCACTACACCTACATAAAATACTTTCATTTGTTCTGCAGACACAGCTAAAGATGGCGCAGCAACAACATAGGTTCCTGAAAATGGATAACGATCAAACGAACCATCAGGCTTTTTAAATTTAATAACCCCTTTGTATGTTTGTTCTCCTTGGCCACCAGTTGGAGCACTGTATTTACCCATCCCACCTTCAATTGGAATTGGAGTACCTCCAGCAGTTGAGGCAGAGTCAGCACCCAATAATACCTCTAAATCACCAGCTCCAAGTTTTGAAGAAGATGCGGCTAAAAATATATCTGCGGTGTAAGGTTGACCTGCTTGAATATAAGAAGAAGGTGCAATAACTTTAGCTTCTAAGTGATCAAACTTAATAGCTAATTTACCACTGGCACCAGAAAAAACTTGTAATATATCAGCTTCTATGTTTTTCAAGTCTGCCTGCATTTTATTCATTGTGGTTACAACGGCAGCTTCTGGTAAATGATAAAAGTTTTTGGCTTCCCATCCAAACTTTACGCCATCTTCATCAAATGGAGTTTCATCTGGTTTAATAGACCCTAATTTCTTTTTTAAGCTTTCGTAATCTTCTTTTGGTAATTTAGAGTTCGTATTTTTTTGCATGGCATCTAAAATTCCAACTAAATTTTTGTATAGTCCATTTAATTTACCTTTTAGTTCGTAGGCTGTAAACTCAGTTTGAATTGGAGTTGAAGCCTCAGAGCCAATTAGCATATTAGTTGGTAAATCATAGTTATCAATTTGACCGTTTTTTTCAAGATTTGAGAGTTTCATTGTATCAGCAGATTTCGGATTTTCTGGCTTTTCAACAAATGCGACTATTTTATTTCTTAAAACTTCAAGATAATTATAAACTATCATAATTTCCTTTTGTGCTTCTTTTGCTTTTTCTAAATAAGGTTTTGCAGCAGCAGTATTAACGGCCATTTCTTCAAAAGACTTAAAAACACGTTCGTTATTTTCATGTAAGTTTTCTTTAGAAACTTCTATACTTTCATTCACTGCAACATAACCATGCAAAATTTGTTTTGATACGTTCATTGCCAAAAGTGCTGTTAGTACAAGGTACATCATACCAATCATCTTTTGTCTAGGTGTTTCTTTACCGCCTCCCATAGTGCTATAATATTTTTTTTAGTTTAGTTTAAGTTTAGTTTTGTTAAATAAGCTGAACCAAGATAATCCTCAGTTCAACTTATCTTTAGTGGGTGATGATGATTATTTATTATAATTCATTGCACCTAACATATTTCCATAAATACTGTTAAGGGCTGATAAATTAGTTGATAAAGTAGACATTTCTGCACGGTATTTTTTAGTATCTTCAACTGAATCATTAAGGTTTTTCATCAATTCAGATAACCCACCATAAAATTTCTCAGTAGCATCTAAATGACCTCTAGAACCTTGTAATTGTAATTCATAAGTTGCATTTAAAGCAGATAAATTTTTAGAAACTGAATTTAATGACTCTCCAATTGAATGACCAGCTTCATTTGATTCAGCTAAACTTGACATAGAAGCTGCTGCTTTACTGTAAGTATCTGCTAAATGAGAAACATTTTTTGAAGCACTTTGCACACTTGATACATATTCATTTGTGGCAACTGTAGCGTTACTAATATCTCCAATTTTAGAAGCGCTATCACTTAATGAACGCATTCCTGTTCCTAAACTCTCAATTAATTCAGGACCAATTTTAGCTTCAGCTAACATCGCATCTAATTGATTTGAAACTGGTAAATGGCCAATAGAACTTTCTTGTTCATCATCATGAACGCCCATTCCCCCTAATTCAGGATATACTAATGTCCAATCGTATTCTTCATGCGGAATATCAATAGCAAATAAACAAAATAACACTGCTTCAGTTCCTAAACCAGCAATTAAAGCCGGACCTGCACCTGGCCAATGCATAATTTTAAATAAGGCTCCAACAATTACGATGGCAGCACCAAAACAAGACGCTAAGTGTAAATATTTTTTAAAACCGGTTACTTTAGGTAGTTTACTCATAATTTTAAGTTGTTTAGTTAGTGATTTTTTGTTTAGTTAATTGATTGTGTTTATTTTTTGTTTGTGTTTATTTTTATGCGGGTAATAATAATTTAGAGCGTTAACAATTAAAATTCATCATTTTTATCACGTCCTAAATAAGTCATAACGTTACGGAAACCAATGTAACATTTCGCGGTATCTTGGTATTCGTAAGTTCTTGAACTTACTTGTAAGTAATAACCTACATCTTTCCAAGACCCTCCACGTATAACTTTACGCTTCAATACATTTGCTTCCTTATCTTGAGCTTCGTATACATAATCAGGATTTAAGTCATGTGCAAAATCATAAGCTGATTCATCAAATGCATTACTTGTCCATTCTGCTACGTTACCTGCCATACAATATAAACCATAATCATTAGGATTATAAGCATATACATATAAAGAATGGAATCCACCATCATCAATATAAGAACCACGCAAAGGCTTAAAGTTACCTAAGAAACAACCTCTGGCGTTACGAATATATGGTCCACCCCACGGATATGGAGATAAATCATTTCCTCCACGTGCCGCATATTCCCACTCAGATTCAGTTGGTAAACGGAAGTCATTAACAATGGTTTGCTCAGTACCTATCAAATAATTATTTAATAAATTAGAACGCCAAATACTAAATGCACGAGCTTGTTTCCAAGTAACACCAACTACTGGATAATCATCATAAGCTGGATGCCAAAAATACATATTTGTCATAGGCTCATTAAAAGAATATGTGAAATCATGAACCCAAGCTAAAGTATCAGGGTAAACATTGATGACGTCTTTTAAAATAAATACAGAACGGTCAACTCCCTTACGCTCACGAGGAACATAATTACCTTGACCAACGGCTACTTGATCTGTTACATTGTAAGTACCTAATGTTTTTGGGTCTCTGCCTGGATCTCCTACAGGAGTAGAGGGAGTACCCGGTACGCCATTAACTCCATCACTTAAATTAACGCCATTAATATATTCTGCTTTTTTGTATTCGTGAGCTGCATCTTGAATATCCGGAGATTTTTGTGGAATAAAACGATTTGATTTGTTAGCTGCTAAACGAATATCTATTCTATAATATTCATAATTTAATTTACGGGAATCAATTTCTTTACGATTGTAAAAACGTTCTCCCTCTGGTAAATACATTGGTTGTAAATCTAAACGGTAATCTTCGTTATCACTATCCCATTTGATTTTAGAATCCCAATTAATATATGGGTCTTGTAAATTATTATCGCCTGTGTAAATAGGATGCATTGCTAAATAATCAGCTTGCTCTATTTTAAATTCGTCAGCATCCGGACCACCACCATTAGCTAATAGCTTTCTTGCAATGGAGTCGCGAACCCAAAATACAAATTGACGGTATTCATTATTAGAGATTTCAGAATCATCAATGTAGAAAGCCTGAACAGACACCATTTTGGAGTGAGCTGTGTGTGCCATCGTAACTTCTTCGTCACTTGGCCCCATGTGGTATGATCCCATAGGAATATACATTGTACCAAATGGATCTGGTTGAAACCATTTCTCTCTGCCTTGAACTCCAATTAACTCACCGACACGTTTGTTACAGCCTGTAACAATTGCAATAAACGAAGCTAACAAAATTATTTTTTTCATAGTGCTGTTTGTTTAGTTTTTTGCTGAATAAAATTTTTAAATAAATCTTATGTTGCGTTCTTGTTGTTTATAATCCCTAACTCTTGAATTAGTTACACTTTATCTTATTAACACTTTATTAACAATTTAAAACATAAGTTGTAAGGGACTTTAACGTACTTTTTTTTAAAAGGTTACAATTAATCTAAAAATCTTGGATTTTGGTATGTAGTTACTTTAGGTTCTTTTATTTTCTTGAAGCAGAAGCCCAATAAAATTTCGTGTGTTCCTGAGCTATATCCTTTAATTTTAGATAAGGTAACATCATAAGAATAACCAATACGAAGACCCATTGGGAATTTATATCCTATCATAGGGGCAATTGCATCTTGCATACGGTAAGTTACTCCAACTGATAATGCTCTGTTATAGATATAAGTTAAATTAACATCTAATTGAGTAGAAGCAGCATCTGACTTTACTTTAACATTTGGATTGATACCATGTTTTCCACCTGCACCTAATTCGAAGGTATAACCTCCAACTAAATAATAGTGACGAGCAACTTGATATTTTATGGTACTACTTTGTACGATATCTTGCGCTGTTAAGTGAGATGAAGAAAGTCCCACATACATTTTATTGGCAATACCATAATAAACACCGAAGCCTACGTCGTAAGTAGCTTTAGCTATACCTACATTTAATGAAGATGAATTATTAGCTTGGTAGCCAGGTATGTTTGGATCTTGAGCAGTATTGCCATCGGGAGTAATCCAGTTATTAGTAAATTGTTGGTTAATAACTCCACCATCAATACCAATACCTAAAACACCTGCACCAATGTGGCGGTTGTATGCTAGAGCTAAACGGCCAAAGAATGTTTTAGAAGCTCCTATTTGATCACTCATTACGTTGATACCAATAGCAATTGGTAAACGACCGATAGGCATATCAAAACTAAGCAACCCTGTTTTTGGTGCTCCAGGGAAATTAACCCACTGTTGACGACCTAAAACATTAGCACAAATGGCTTCACTTGTACCTGCATAACCAGGGTTATAAATCAATTTACTATGCATAAACTGAGTGAATTGCGGGTCTTGTTGAGCGAATGAAACGCTTGTAATTGTTGCTAATGCAACAGTTAGTGTGGTAAAAATTTTCTTCATAGTTATACCAATTTTAATTTAAGTTTAATATAATGCAATATACTTAGGCGTCTAAGATATAGCTAAATTTTAAAAAATCAAACTTTTTGAACTATTTTTTGTTAAAAAGTATATTTTGGGACCATTTGAAATTATAATTCTGGATTATTTTTGGATTTATTTTTAAACGAACTAATTTTTTTCAACACTCAAAAAATATTTTTTATTGTTTTTAATTTCTCAACAAATATTCTTTTTAAAAAAATGAAATGTCTATATCCTGAGAACGTAAAACTGTTAGTACATTTATGCAAAAATAAACTATAAATGATAGGCTCCATTTTTCATAGAGGTAAAGATTATAAAATAGATTTTTATAAACCCATTGATATATCAATGCCCTTAAGTACTGACAAACACAGTGCCAGTGCATGGTATGTAGAACCTATGAGGCTAGAATCGTTAATGTATGGAAATACGATTTGTGATGTGAGTAAAGGCGGTTCAACAAATTTTAGAAATGTAACATTTAATCCTCATGGAAATGGCACGCATACCGAGTGTGTGGGGCATATTAGTAAAGAGTTTGTTACAATTAATAAATGCCTGAAACAATTTATGTTTTTGGCAGAAGTGGTTACTGTTATGCCAACACTATTAGATAATGGAGATTTTGTGATTACCAAAAAACAATTAGAAGAGTCATTGGATAGTTCGAAACCTGAAGCGATTGTTATTAGAACACTGTCGAATGGTTTGAATAAGTTAAGTATGCAGTATTCGAATACTAATCCGCCTTATATTTTAGAAGAAGCTATTTTATTTTTGAATGCAATAGGTGTAGAGCATCTATTGATAGACATGCCATCGATTGATAGAGAAAATGATGAAGGGAAATTAGCAGCGCATCATGCATTTTGGCAATACCCATCAAATACGCAATTTCAAAAAACCATCACTGAATTTATTTATGTACCAAATGAAATTATGGATGGTACGTACATTTTAAATTTACAAATAGCAAGTTTCGAAAATGATGCAAGCCCCAGTAAACCTATATTATACAAGGTGTTTTAACGGAAGGAAGAGACGAAAGGGATTGGAGGGACTGGAGGGATTGAAGATACGAAAGGGATTAGAGGGATTGAAAGGTTAAAAGGATTAGAAAGTATGTAAGAAAAACCACCCCGCCCTAGTGGGAAAACCTTCGCAGGAGGGGAATGGGAACAAAAATAAAAATAAGAACAATGAAATTATATTTACCATACAGCAATAGTTTAACAGAGTATAAACGATTTTTAACACGCGAAGTGATGTGTGGGAATGTAGGTGTCGGTGGCGTAAACCCTATACGTGTGCAAAGTATGACAACGACTGATACCATGGATACAAAGGCAACGGTTGCTCAAAGCATTAGAATGATAGAGGCTGGTTGTGAGTTGGTTCGTATTACCGCGCCAAGTATGAATGAAGCAAAAAACTTAGAAGTTATTAAAAAAGAATTACGAGCTGCCGGTTTTGAGACGCCTATTGTAGCAGATATACACTTTACACCAAACGCTGCGGAGTATGCTGCGCGCGTGATTGAGAAGGTTCGTGTAAATCCGGGTAATTATGCTGATAAGAAAAAATTTGAAGAAATAGAATACACGGATTCTGCTTACGAAAAAGAATTAGAGCGCATTAGAAATCGATTTACCCCATTGGTAAATATTTGTAAAGAATATGGCACTGCTATGCGAATAGGCACTAATCATGGTAGTTTGAGCGATCGTATTTTAAGTCGTTATGGAGATACACCATTAGGAATGGTGGAATCTGCTTTTGAATTTTTACGAATTTGTGAAGATTTGAATTATCAAAATATTATTATTTCGATGAAGGCAAGTAACACGCAGGTGATGGTTGAAGCGTATCGTTTGCTGGCGCAAAAAATGATGGAAACTAACCGTAATTACCCTTTACACTTGGGCGTTACGGAGGCAGGTGACGGAGAGGATGGACGAATTAAATCGGCTGTTGGGATGGGTGCATTATTAGAAGATGGATTGGGAGATACAGTTCGCGTTTCATTAACAGAAGATCCTGAATTTGAAATGCCAGTAGCCAGGGATTTAATTAAACGGTATGAGCATAGAAGTTCGCACGATTCGATAGAGCCTTTAAAAATGGAGCAAGGAAAAGTGCAGTTATCATATAATCCGTATGAATACGAAAGGCGTGAAAGTGTTGTTGTCTCTAATATTGGCGGACATAACGTGCCGCGTGTGATTGCTGATTTTAGCACGAGAGATACAATTAGTGCGGCGAGTTTATTTGCAGTTGGATATCATTATTCGGTACCGTTAGATAAATGGAATATGACGGATATGGCTTGTGATTATATTTTTGCAGGGGATAATCAGTTAGGTTTTGAAATACCCGGAATGCTTGGTATCATTCATAATGCAGATGTTTGGGTGTTAATTGAAAAACCAGTTAGGCAATATCCTTTGTTTGTTGGGGCGCAATTTTTTGAAAGTGAAAAAAAATCTTCGGAGATAAATTTTGTGGTGGTTACAAAACAACTCTTAACAGTTGATTTTGTAACAAAATTAAAATCAGTAACTAATGTTGTATTAGTATGTGACACCGTAAACTCCCATGCTATGGCTGAATTACGAAGGTTATTTGTAACGCTTGCTGAACATGATATAAAATTACCCGTTATTATCAAACGGAATTACAACAGTATTAGTGAAGAAGATTTTCAGTTAGGTTCATCGGCAGAAGTTGGCGCTTTATTGTTGGATGGTTTAGGAGACGGTATTTGGCTGAAGCAACAACATTGCACGTCGCCACAAATAGTTAATTCAACTTCATTTGGAATATTGCAAGCTACCCGCACACGTATTAGTAAAACAGAATATATTTCTTGTCCGAGTTGCGGAAGAACGCTATTTGATTTACAAGAGACAACAGCTAAAATCCGCACCGTTACTGATCATTTGAAAGGGATTAAAATTGGCATCATGGGATGCATTGTTAATGGTCCGGGAGAAATGGCAGATGCAGATTATGGTTATGTAGGTGTAGGCGTTGGTAAAATATCTTTATACAAAGGTAAAGAGGTGGTGAAGAAAAATGTACCAAGTGAAAATGCTGTTAACGAATTGATAGAGTTAATAAAGGAAAACGGGGATTGGGTAGAGAGGAATTAAGTTTTCTTTATTGACTGTCTGTTTGCTTATCGAGTATTTTATTGACAATTTTTTATTTTTCTTTGTCTTGAAACAAAGAAACAATCACGCCTTGGCGTGACAAGGCGAAAAGCCATATCCATTTTTTCTTCGCTCAAAGAGCCTTCGCAGCGCCACCAGAAAAATCTGTATATCGCTCCTTTTCGCCAATGCCAGCCGCACAATTACTAAGGTATGCATTGGTTTATAAAGCTGATTTTAATTGAAAATGTCGAAGAATTATGTTTTTTAATAATCCAA
>JAYVDU010000344.1:0-12543 GCA_043749245.1 Bacteroidota bacterium
TGTAAAGTATCTAAAACAACACCTACTAAGATCAATAAAGATGTTCCTCCAAAGAAATCAGCAAAAGCACTGTTAATTCCTAATTTAATAGCAATCGATGGTAAAATTGCCACAAATGCTAAGAATATAGAACCCGGTAAAGTTATACGAGACATCACCTGATCAATAAAGCTTGCCGTATCTTTACCTGGTTTAACACCTGGTACAAAACCACCATTACGTTTCATATCATCAGCCAGTTGATTTGGATTAATCATAATTGCTGTGTAAAAATAAGTAAAAGCAATAATTAATGATGCAAAAATAAAGTTATACCAAAATCCATATCTGTCAGAAAACACACCACCTGTTCCTCCTGAGAAACTAGATACTGCTGAAGGAATGAACATGATTGCCTGAGCAAAGATGATTGGCATTACGCCCGCTGCGTTTACTTTTAATGGTAAATACTGACGAACACCGCCTATTTGTTTATTACCCACAATTTTTTTGGCATATTGTACAGGAATTCTTCGGACACCCTGAACCAATAAAATACAACTAATAATAATTAACATTAAGAATACAATCTCTAATAAAAACATAATTAAACCGCCACCAGCACTTTGTAAACGAGAACCGAATTCAGAAGTGATAGCGAAAGGTAATCTCGAAATAATACCAATCATAATCAATAATGAAATACCATTTCCAATACCTTTGTCAGTAATTCTTTCACCCAACCACATAATAAACATGGTACCCGCAACTAAGATGATCGTAGATTGAATACCAAACCAAGTTGGGTCAATTCCTACAACACCAGGTTTAGTATAAACTTGTGCTGCTAAATAACCAGGAGCTTGAACTGCTGTTACAGCAACGGTTAAGAAACGAGTGTATTGGTTAATTTTTTTACGCCCACTCTCTCCTTCTTTCTGTAACTTTTGAAAGTAAGGAACTGCCATACCCAATAATTGAATAATGATAGACGCTGTAATGTAAGGCATGATACCTAAACCAAAAATAGAAGCTCTTGAGAAAGCACCGCCAGCAAATGCATTAATTAAAGCAATGATACCGCCATCATTGGCACTCTCATTAGCTCGTGTTAATACTTCTGTATTAATACCTGGCAATACTACATAAGAACCCAAACGATAGATAAGAATAAGCCCAAGAGTTGTTAAAATTCTTTGCTTTAATTCTTCTATCTTCCAAATGTTTTGGAGGGTCTCTATAAAACGCTTCATATATATCTTAGATTTCTGTTGCTACTCCGCCTTTTGATTCAATTGCTGCTTTAGCAGTTGCTGTATATGCGTGAACTAATATGTTAACTTTTGATTTTAATTCTCCTCTACCTAAAATTTTAATTAAATCATTTTTAGAAGCAACTCCATTTTGAATTAATACTTCTTTAGTGATTTCAGTAATATTTTTAGTATCAACTATTTTTTGGATAATATCTAAATTTACTCCTTTGTGATCAATACGGTTAATGTTTTTGAAACCAAATTTAGGAACACGACGTTGTAACGGCATTTGACCACCTTCAAAACCACGTTTCTTTTTGTTACCAGAACGAGATTGAGCACCTTTGTGTCCTTGTGTAGCTGTACCGCCACCGCCAGAACCTTGGCCACGACCTCTTCTAAAATTGTTTTTTACTGAACCTTCTGCAGGTGATAGTGAATTTAATTTCATCTTAAAATACGTTTACTTATTAAATTTTTTCAATTGTCAATAAATGAGCTACGGCATTAATCATACCCTGTATTTGAGGCGTAGCTTCTTTTACAATACTATGATTTAATTTTTTTAAGCCTAAAGCTTGAACTGTTGCACGTTGTCTTTGGTTTCTTTTAATAAAACTTTTAGTTAACGTTATTTTTACTTGTGCCATATCTGTTTAATATTATCCGTTAAAAACTTTGTCTAATGTAATTCCTCTTTGTCTTGAAATTGCTAATGGATCACGCATTTTAGCTAAAGCATCTATTGTTGCTTTTACGACGTTATGCGGATTTGAAGAACCTTTAGATTTCGCTAAAACGTCAGTAATACCAACGCTTTCTAATACTGCACGCATTGCACCACCTGCAATAACTCCAGTACCATGAGCCGCTGGTTTTAAAAATACGCGAGAACCACCAAATTTACCGTTTTCAGAATGAGGTACAGTTCCTTTTAATACAGCTACTTTCACTAAGTTTTTCTTAGCATCATCAATACCTTTAGTAATTGCATCTGTAACTTCATTTGCTTTTCCTAAACCGTATCCTACAACACCTTTTTCGTCACCAACTACAACGATAGCAGCGAAACTAAAATGACGACCACCTTTTGTAACTTTGGTTACACGTTGTATCGCAACTAATTTATCTTTTAGTTCGATGTCTGTAGACTTTACTTTTTTTACAACTTCTTTTGACATGTTATGTATGTTCTTTTTATACTAATTAAAATTTTAAACCTGCTTCACGAGCGCCTTCTGCTAGCGATTTGATACGTCCATGGTATAAATACCCATTTCTATCAAATACTACTGAACTGATTCCAGATCCTGTAGCTTTAGTTGCAATTAATTTTCCTACTGCTAATGCTTGCTCTAATTTAGTAGCTTTTACGCCTTTAATCGCTTTATCATCAGACCCTGCAGATAAAAGTGTTTTACCTGTTTTGTCGTCAATTAATTGAGCAAAAATGCCTGAGTTACTTCTAAACACACTTAAACGTGGTGTTGCAGCAGTTCCGCTTATAGTTTTACGGATTTTAAATTTAATGCGTTCTCTTCTTTGTTTTTTATTGAGTGCCATCTTTCCAGTTTTTTGAAGATGATTAATACTAATTGAATTATATTATTTTTTACTTGCAGATTTACCAGCTTTACGACGTAAAATTTCGCCAACAAATTTGATACCTTTTCCTTTATACGGTTCAGGTTTACGTAAACTACGTATTTTTGCTGCAACCATTCCGATTAATTGTTTATCAGAACTTTCTAAAGTTATTTTAGGGTTTTGACCTTTTTCAGAAGCTGTCGTTACTTTAATTTCGTCAGGTAATTCAAACAACACGTTGTGAGAGTATCCTAATGATAATTCTAATATCTGACCTTTGTTAGAAGCACGATAACCTACACCTACTAACTCTTGTTCTGTTTTATAACCTTCTGAAACACCTTTAACCATGTTAGCGATTAAAGAACGGTATAACCCATGTAATGCTCTGTGGCGTTTTTGATCAGTTGGACGAGTAACCTCTAATATACCATTTTCCATTTTTATTTGGATATCCGGATCTACCGTTTGTGTTAATGTTCCTAATTTTCCTTTTACTGTTACTTCAGTTCCTTTTACGTTTATTTCAACGCCTGCTGTTACTGTGATTGGTAATTTTCCTATACGTGACATGTTTTTTTTCTCCTTCTAAATTATGAAATGTAACATAAAACTTCGCCACCGACATTTAACTTCTTAGCTTCTTTATCTGTCATAACACCCTTAGATGTAGAGATAATAGCAACTCCAAGTCCATTTAATACTCTTGGCATTGTATCAGCACCTGTATACTTACGTAAACCTGGTTTAGATATTCTATCTAACGTGCGGATTGCAGAAAGCTTATTTGTTGAATTGTATTTCAAGGCTATCTTGATAGTGCCTTGTTTTTTTTCGTTCTCCTCAAACTTGTAGTTAAGGATGTAACCTTTTTCAAAAAGAATTTTTGTAATCTCTTTTTTTAGGTTCGAAGCAGGAACCTCGACGATTCTGTGGTTTGCACTAATCGCGTTTCTTAGGCGAGTTAGGTAATCTGATACTGTATCTGTCATTTTATTTGTTTTTATATGTTATCCCGACTATCAGGATAATTATACATTAATACTCTTTTTTTGTAGCTTGTTTTAGAAGCTTGATTTGGTAACACCTGGTATTAAACCAAATAAAACCATTTCACGGAAAGTAACACGGCTAATACCGAAATCTCTCATGTATCCGCGAGGGCGTCCTGTTAATTTACAACGGTTACGCATTCTCACTTTGCAAGAGTTTTTAGGTAATTTTTGTAACCCAACTGAGTCTCCAGCTTTTTTTAATTCTGCACGTTTAGCCGCATAATGATCCACTAATTTTTTTCTTTTAGTATCTCGAGCTATCATTGATTCTTTTGCCATCTTATTTTTTTTTCAGGATGTAAATATATTATTTCTTTTTGAAAGGAATACCAAATTCTGTTAATAAAGCGTGAGCTTCTTTATCTGTAGGTGCAGAAGTTACAAAAGTAATATCCATACCTTGAATTTTGCTCACTTTATCAATATCGATTTCAGGGAAAATGATTTGCTCAGTAATACCTAATGTATAGTTACCACGTCCATCAAATCCTTTTTCATTAACACCTTTAAAATCACGGATACGAGGTAAAGATGCAGCGATTAAGCGATCTAAAAACTCATACATTTTATCGCCACGTAATGTTACACGAACACCAATAGCCACGCCTTTACGTAATTTAAAGTTAGAGATATCTTTTGTAGAATATGTTGGAACAGCTTTTTGACCAGTAAATGTAGTCATTTCTTTAACAGCTGAATCAATCATTTTCTTATCAGAAACCGCATCACCAATACCTTGGTTAACACAAATTTTTTCCAATTTAGGAACTTGCATTACAGAACTATATTGAAATTGTTTCTTTAAATTAGAAACGATATCAGCTTTATACTTGTCTTTTAAACGAGGGGAGTATGTTGTTGCCATTATTTAATTGCTGCTTTAGTTTTTTTAGATATACGTTCAATTTTATTAGTTTTCTCGTTTACCTGACGACCAATTCTAACAGTTTCCCCACCTTCAACAAACATCATGTTTGAAATATGGATTGAACCTTCTTGTTTAACAATACCACCATCCGCGTTTTTAGCACTTGGTTTCGTGTGTTTACTAATCATGTTAACACCTTCGATGATAACTCTCATTTTTTTTGTATCAATAGATACAATTTTACCTTCTTGGCCTCTGGATTCGCCAGAAATTACTTTTACAGTATCGCCTTTTTTTAATTTTAATTTTGACATTTCTTTTCGCTATTATATATTAAAGCACTTCTGGTGCTAATGAAATGATTTTCATGTATTGTTTTTCACGTAATTCACGAGCTACTGGCCCGAAAATACGAGTTCCGCGTATTTCATCACCTTGATTTAACAATACGCAAGCATTATCATCAAAGCGAATATAAGAACCATCTGCACGACGGATTTCTTTTTTCACTCGAACAACAACAGCCTTATGAACTGTTCCTTTTTTTACGTTACCCGAAGGTAAAGCATGCTTAATAGTAACTACTATTTTGTCTCCTATAGATGCGTAGCGCTTTCTTGTTCCGCCTAAAACACGGATAACTAACACTTCTTTTGCTCCACTGTTATCAGCTACTGCTAATCTTGATTCGTTTTGTACCATTTCTTATTAACTTTTTTAAAGTATTATTTCACTTTTTCTAACACTTCAACTAAGCGCCAGTTTTTTGTTTTGCTCAAAGGACGAGTTTCAGATATCTTTACAGTATCTCCGATGCTACATTCGTTTTTTTCATCATGCGCTACAAACGTAGAAGTTTTGTTAACGAATTTACCATATTTTGGATGCTTAACTTTACGCATTACTGCTACAACAATAGATTTCTCCATTTTATTGCTTTTAACAACTCCAACCTTTTCTTTTCTTAAATTTCTTTCTAATTCCATTATTTCTATTATTTAGAAGCTTTGTTTCTTTTTGTTATTTCTGTAGCTAAACGTGCAACTGCCTTACGAGTATCACGAATTTTAATTGGATTTTCAATCGGAGCCACAGTATGGTTTAATTTTAATTTAGTTAAAACTGATTTCTCCACTTTTATTTTTTCTTGCAATTCTGCTGTTGACAAAGCAACGATATCTTTATTTTTCATTTTTCTGAGTCTGATTATTTAACTACAACTTCTTCAACGAAATCTCTACGGATTACAAATTTAGTAACAATTGGTAATTTTTGTGCTGCTAAGCGTAATGCTTCTTTTGCAACATCTAAAGGAACACCTTCAGCTTCAAAAATCATACGTCCTTTTTTTACCGGAGCAACCCAATATTCAGGAGCACCTTTACCTTTACCCATACGAACCTCTGCTGGTTTCTTAGTGATAGGTTTGTCAGGGAAAATACGAATCCAAACTTGTCCTTCACGTTTCATAAAACGCGTAATAGCGATACGAGCTGCTTCTATTTGACGAGATGTAACCCAACACTCATCTAATGCTTTAATTCCAAAAGATCCAAAGGCTAATTGATCACCGCGTTTAGCGATACCTCTGATTTTCATTTTGTGGGTCTTTCTGAACTTCGTTCTTTTCGGTTGTAACATGATATATTATCTTTTACTAATTCTTAATTATTATTTATCGTTTCTTTTATTATCTCTTTTTGGTCCGCGAGCAGCAAATTTAGGAGCTGGAGCGTTAGATGTAGATTTTTTTTCTTTGTCTAAACCAAAATTTGGAGATAAATCACGTTTACCATAAATTTCGCCTTTGCAAATCCAAACCTTTACACCAATACGTCCGTAAGTTGTATGAGCTTCACCAATTGCGTAATCGATATCTGCACGTAAAGTTTGTAATGGAGTACGTCCTTCTTTGTATCCTTCAGAGCGAGCCATCTCAGCACCACCTAAACGACCTGAAACTAATATTTTAATTCCTTCAGCACCCATACGCATAGTTGATGCGATAGACATTTTTGCTGCACGACGGAAAGAAATACGTCCTTCAATTTGACGAGCAATACTATCAGCAACTAAACGAGCATCTAATTCAGGACGTTTAATTTCGAAGATATTGATTTGAATTTCTTTCTTAGTGATTTTCTTTAACTCTTCCTTTAATTTATCAACTTCTTTACCGCCTTTTCCAATTATAATTCCTGGACGAGCTGTATTGATAGTTACAGTGATTAATTTTAAAGTTCTTTCGATTACTATTTTAGAGATACTACCTTTAGGTAAACGAGCTTTCAAATAGTTACGAATTGTAACATCTTCTACTAATTTATCTGCATAGTCTCTTCCACCAAACCAGTTAGAATCCCAACCTTTGATAATTCCTAAACGTAAACCTATTGGATTTGCTTTTTGTCCCATTTCCTTATATTAATTTTTTTTATCTTCTGATTTAGTGATTGCTGCTGCTTTTCTTTCAGCTTTTTTAGTACTTGCAACTGCAGTACCAACTTCTAACGTAACATGGTTTGAACGTTTTCTGATTCTGTATCCACGGCCCTGAGGCGCAGTACGTAGACGTTTTGCCATTAAAGCGCTATCAACCATTACAGAAGTAACAAATAATGTATTTTCCTCTGGACGAGTTCCTGTTTTAGCTTCGAAATTTGCTATCGCAGACTTTAATAATTTCTCTAAACGAGTCGAAGCCTCGCGAGTGTTGAACTTTAAAACATTTAATGCTTTATATGCTTCCATACCTCTCACTAAATCCGCCACTTGACGCATTTTGCGGGGTGATGTCGGGCAACTATTTAATTTAGCGAAATAAGTACTCTTATTTGCTTCTTTTCGTGCCTCTGCTACTAATCTTTTTCTTTTACCCATGACTAAATTTCTTTATCAGCTGATTATTTCTTGTTATTACCTGAATGACCTTTGAATTGACGTGTTGCAGAAAATTCACCTAATTTATGACCTACCATGTTTTCTGTAACATAAACAGGAATAAATTTATTTCCGTTATGCACCGCAAAAGTGTGACCAACCATTTCAGGATAAATAACAGAACGACGAGCCCAAGTTTTTAGTACTGTCTTTTTGTTACTCTCATTCATTTGAGTAACTTTTTTCTCTAAGTTGTGGTCAATAAAAGGACCTTTTTTTAATGATCTTGCCATTTTTTATTTTTTAGTTCTGAATCTTTTTTCTCTTACTTCGAATTCCCTCAGTTATCGAAAAAAAACCATTAAACATTAATTATTATTTACTTCTTTTTTTAATGATATGTTGGTTAGAAGATTTAGCCTTGTAACGTGTTTTGAATCCTTTAGCAGGAATACCGTTGCGAGAACGAGGATGTCCACCAGATGCACGACCTTCACCTCCACCCATTGGATGATCCACTGGATTCATCACTACTGGACGAGTACGAGAACGACGACCTAACCAACGAGAACGACCTGCTTTACCTGAAATCTCTAAACTATGATCAGGATTAGATGTAGCTCCGATTGTAGCTTTACAAGTAATTAAAATCATACGAACTTCACTTGAAGGCATACGGATAATTGCATATTTACCATCACGAGCTGTTAATTGAGCATAAGTACCAGCGCTACGAGCCATAGCCCCACCCTGACCAGGACGTAATTCGATGTTGTGAATTACTGTACCTAATGGAACATCAGATAAGAACATACAATTTCCAACTTCTGGAGTTGCAGTAGCACCTGACATTACTTTTTTACCAACTTCTAAACCTGCTGGAGCAAGTATATAACGTTTTTCTCCATCTTTATAATGAATCAAAGCGATACGAGATGTACGATTTGGATCATATTCTATAGAGAATACTGTTCCTTCGATACCATCTTTATTTCTTTTGAAATCAATAATACGGTATTGTTTTTTATGACCACCACCAATGTTACGGATTGTCATTTTACCAGTATTATCACGTCCACCGCTATTTTTAACTGAAGTTAATAAGCTTTTTTCTGGAACGTTTGTAGTGATATCTGAATTATCACTTGCTATTTTAAAACGTTGACTTGGAGTTAACGGTCTGAATTTCTTTAATGCCATTTCTGTTATCTTTTATCAAATTAAATACTAGCGTAAAAATCAATTGCTTCGCCAGATTTTAAAGTGACAAAAGCTTTCTTTGAACGGTTTACGCGGCCTACTGCGATACCACGAGTGGTATTACGAGTTTTTACTTTACCAACATATTGTTGCGTGTTTACCGCAGCAACTTTTACACCGTACATTTTCTCAACAGCTTGTCTTATTTGTACTTTATTGGCAGTTTTATCTACTACAAAACCATAGCGATTTAACGTCTCAGCCAAAGTCGTCATCTTTTCGGTTATTATAGGTTTAATTAATATTTCCATTACTATTTTTTTATTATCTATTTAAAATATCTTCTAATACTTTTACTGAACTTTCAGATAAAATTAATGTTTCTGCATTAACAATATCGTAAGTATTTAAATCTGAAGCCATTACAACTTTAGTCCCTTGTAAATTTCGGGACGACAAATATACATTAATATTTGATTCACCCAACACTAAAAGTGTTTTTTTGTCAGATAAATTTAAATTTTTCATCAAATCAAGGTAATTTTTTGTTTTTGGGGCTTCAAAATTGAAATCTTCTAAAACAGTAATAGCATTTTCTTTTGCTTTGTATGTTAATGCAGAAGCACGAGCTAATACTTTTACTTTTTTGTTTAATTTAAAAGAGTAATCACGAGGGCGAGGACCGAATGCACGACCACCACCAACAAATACAGGAGATTTCATAGAACCTGCACGAGCTCCACCTGTACCTTTTTGACGCTTCAACTTTTTAGTTGTACGAGCAATTTCTGCACGTTCTTTTGCTTTATGAGTTCCTTGACGTTGAGCAGCTAAATAGTGCTTTACATCCAGGTATATACTGTGATCACTTGGCTCTACACCAAAAATCACTTCTGCTAAATCTACTTTTTTAGCAGTTTTCTTTCCGCTTATGTTTAATACTTCTACTTGCATGATTATTTTTCGATTATAACGTAAGACCCTTTAGCACCTGGAATCGAACCTTTAATTAATAAAAGATTCTTTTCTGCCATTATTTTAACTACTGCTAAGTTTTGAATTTTCTTTCTGTCTCCACCCATTCTTCCAGCCATACGCATACCTTTAAATACACGAGACGGATCAGATGATGCACCTAAAGATCCAGGAGCTCTTGAACGATCATGTTGACCGTGAGTTGAACCACCAACACCACCAAATCCGTGACGTTTTACAACACCTTGAAAACCTTTTCCTTTTGAAGTACCAACTACATCAACGAAATCGCCTTCAGCGAAAACATCTAATGTAACGATATCTCCTAAATTTTTTGTTTCTTCAAAAGAACGGAATTCAACAATTTTACGTTTTGGGGTTGTTTTTGCTAATTCAAAATGACCTTTCATAGCTGATGAAGTATGCTTTTCTTTTTTATCTTCAAATGCTAATTGTAAAGCTGTGTAACCGTCTTTTTCATTGGTTTTTACTTGCGTAACTACACAAGGACCTGCTTCTATAACTGTGCATGGCACATATTTGCCATTGGCATCGAAGAAGCTAGTCATTCCTATTTTTTTACCAATAATTCCAGACATTTTACTTTTTGTTATTTATTTTTACTAATTAATTTTACTTTTTTATTCTTTAAATCCTATCCTAAAAAGGCTGAGGGTTAAACTTTGATTTCTACTTCTACTCCACTTGGCAATTCTAGTTTCATTAAAGCGTCAACCGTTTTTGATGAAGAACTATAAATGTCTAATAAACGTTTATAATCACAAACTTGAAATTGCTCACGAGCTTTTTTGTTTACATGGGGTGAACGTAACACGGTAAAAATTCGTTTGTTAGTTGGTAATGGAATTGGACCATTAACAATAGCTCCAGTCATTTTTACTGTTTTTACAATTTTTTCAGCCGATTTATCAACTAAGTTGTAATCGTATGATTTTAATTTAATTCTAATTCTTTGGCTCATATAAAGAACGGGTTAGTTATTGATTAATATATTATGCTTTTTCTGTTTTTCCTTTTGATTTCGCAATTACATCAGCGGCAACGTTTGCTGGAGCATCTGCATAATGAGAGAATTCCATCGTTGAAGTTGCACGACCGGAAGTTAACGTACGTAATTGTGTTACATAACCAAACATTTCCGATAATGGAACTTTAGCCTTGATAACTTGTGAGTTACCTCGAGAGTCCATTCCTTCAATTTGACCACGACGACGGTTTAAGTCACCTACAACATCACCCATGTTTTGTTCAGGAGTTAAAACTTCCACTTTCATGATAGGCTCCATTAATACCGGCTTACATTTTCCTAATGCCTCACGGTATGCTGAACGAGCACAAATTTCAAAAGATAATGAATCTGAATCGACTGCGTGGAAAGAACCATCAATTAATCGAACTTTTAAACTATCTAAAGGATATCCAGCTAACACACCATTTAACATAGATGATTTGAATCCTTTTTCTACAGATGGAATAAATTCACGAGGAATAGAACCACCGGTAATTTCATTAACGAATTGTAAGTCAGATTTAGCTTTTTCTCTATCAAAATCTGCGTCAACAGGACCTAAAACAATCTTAATATCAGCAAATTTACCGCGACCACCAGTTTGTTTTTTGTATACTTCACGGTGCTCATATGTTCCAGAAATAGCTTCTTTATAAGACACTTGTGGTTCACCTTGATTTACTTCAACCTTAAACTCACGTTTTAGACGATCTACAATAATTTCTAAGTGTAACTCTCCCATACCAGAGATAATGGTTTGCCCAGAATCTTCATCTGTATGAACTCGGAAAGTAGGATCCTCTTCTGCCAATTTATGTAATCCCACACCTAAACGATCTAA
This sequence comes from Bacteroidota bacterium, assembly GCA_043749245.1. Taxonomy (GTDB): domain Bacteria; phylum Bacteroidota; class Bacteroidia; order B-17B0; family Aurantibacillaceae; genus UBA4416. Next base: position 11,672 of record JAYVDU010000344.1, read on the forward strand.
ATCACCTTGAGTTTTAGGCTCGATGGCAATTCCGATTACAGGCTCAGGGAAATTCATGGCTTCTAATACAATAGGATGTTTTTCATCACATAAAGTATCACCAGTTTTAATATCTTTAAATCCTACTGCTGCACCAATATCACCTGCTTCTAAAAATTCAACAGGGTTTTGTTTATTAGCATGCATTTGGAAAATACGAGAAATACGTTCTTTATTTCCAGAGCGCGTATTCAATACATAAGAACCTGCATCTAAACGTCCAGAATAAGCACGGAAAAAGCACAAACGACCTACGAATGGATCAGTTGCAATCTTAAATGCTAATGCTGTAAATGGTTCATTAACGTCTGGTTTACGAGTAACCTCTAAACCAGTATCAGGGTTAATTCCTTTAGTAACTTCTTTATCCATTGGAGATGGCATCAATTCCATAACCAAATCCAACATTGTTTGCACACCTTTATTTTTGAAAGATGAACCGCAAACCATTGGTACAATTTTATTAGCAATACACGCTTTACGCAATGCATCCAAAACTTCTCTTTCTGTAATTGTTTCTGGAGCGTCAAAAAACTTCTCCATAATTTTATCATCAAATTCTGAAACAGCTTCTAGCATTTTCTCTCTCCACTCAGTTGCTTCTTCAAGCAAATCAGCTGGAATAGGAACTTCTTTAAAAGTCATTCCTTTATCTTCGTCATTCCAAACTATACCACGGAAATTGATTAAATCAACAACACCTATAAAGTTTTCTTCAGCGCCAATAGGTATTTGAAGGGGAACAGCATTACCACCTAATATTTCACGAGTTTGTTTAACTACTTTTAAAAAGTCAGCACCTTGACGATCCATTTTATTAACGAATCCTAAAC
>JAYVDU010000345.1:0-12531 GCA_043749245.1 Bacteroidota bacterium
ATTTGGTTACCGTGATTTGCAAGATGGTAAATACACGTTAATTATGTGGCAAGATTACATGAGGTAAGCATGTTCTAAAGAAGATATTAAATCATATTACATTATAAAATAGAAGGAACTTCTGAAAGTTGATTCCTAATTATTTAAAAACACTTTGCCTTTTATAATTTTTAATCCTTTCAAAATCAGTTAAAAAGTTCGATATTTGCAACCCGTAGGGTACTTAACCGGAAAACCCCTGATAAAGCCTTATTTATCAGGGGTTTTTGGTTCGATAAGAATTCAACCAAAACATTAGTTGTTTGATTTTTAATACGTTGGGCGTTCGAGTCCTCTGATTGATTACTAAAAATTAATCATTAATTTTTGAATGTTCAGATTCGTTCTTTTTCATTTTTAAAAACACTTGGTAATCTAATTCTGCTAACATGTATAAATAATCTCTTATTTGAAAAATTTCTTCATCCGTATAAGTTGACCCGTTTTTTTGCAGAATGGCTTTGCATTTTTTTAAACTTATTTTTTATATTTCCATATTTCTTCGTATTAGAATAAATTATTCCACTTTTTTTTGTTTAAATTTGAGTAAATTTGATAGAAAACTAAAAGGAAATGTTGGAAAAATCGACCTCCTCACTTTCTGATCTTGTTAAATGTTTTCTAAAATTAAGAACAATTGGCTTTGGGGACCCGGTTGCGCATGTTGGATATATGCATCAAGATTTGGTGGAAGATAAAATGGATTGTAATCAATTGGGATAATGTCGCACAGCGATTTGATATTGCTTTTAAAACGAAATAGAATGAAAATCAAAATTGTATTTGTCGTAGTAGTTTTAGGTTTATTACTGTGTTTGGGAATGAATATGACATTCAAAAAAAATTCTTCAAGCCCAACACTCAAACAAATTGCAACCATCGATTTACCCGGTGAAGTTGGGAAACGTTTTGATTATCTTACAATCGATTATAAACACAGTTATTTATTATCTGCTCACTTGGGTGCAAATGTTTTATATGTGATTGACACAAAAACCAATAAACTCGTAAAAATGATTATTGATACCCCTGGTGCTGAAGGAGTAGAATACGTTGATGAATTAAATAAAGTTTATGTGTCAAATTGGAAAGATCATACTATAGGAGTAATAGACATGAATGAAATGGAGGTGATAAAAAAAATTCCTGCAATTGAAAAACCTGACGGTAATGTTTACGCAACACATTTTAAAAAACTTTACGTTTCCGATGAAAGAGGAAAAACACTTATTATTATTGACGTAAATAAAGATGAGGTGGTAAAGAAAATTTCATTTCAAAGTGAAACAGGAATGCCTCAATACGATTCTATTTCAAAAAAAATATACCTGAATCTACAAGATGAAAATATTTTTGTTGTTATTGATCCGAAGAATGACAGCATAATTGGCCGATATCCTGTGGGGGAATGCAAGGGCAATCACGGGATGGCTTTGGATGTCGAGCACAGTTTGGCTTTTCTTGCCTGTGAAGGCAACGATTTACTAACGGTTATGAATCTTCATACATACAAGCCTGTTGCCTTTTTAAAAATGGCTGGAGGATCGGATGTTGTGAAATATGATCCGGGTTTGAAACGAATTTATGTTGCTTGTTATGATGGCTTCATTTCAGTTTTCCACGAGGACGATGCAACGCATTTTACTAAACTGGAGGATTTCCCTGTTCAAAAAAGGGTTCACAGCCTTGCTGTAGATATGTTCACGCATCGGGTTTATGCTCCTGAACAGGAAGAAAACGGGAAAGCTGTTTCACGAATGGTAATTTATGATGCGATTCAGCAATAATTAGGCGATTTTACCCTTAGTTATTTTTTTACTTTTCGCTCTGGTAGAAATTTTTTAGTGTCCCTTATCAGATGTCCATACAAGTCCCAAATTCGAGCCATGTCCCTTGTATCTTCAAGGATGTCGTTCATATATGGTCTGGAAGGGGGTACAAACTTGATAGCTTCCAAATATCAAGTTAATTTAAATCCCATTTTCGCAAGAAGATGGGGTTTTTGTTTTAATGAGATAGTTATAAAACGTAAAACAGCCTATTTTCAAGCAGTTTATTGTTCGTATTTTAATAAGGATTACAAGTATTTTTTATTCATTTTACAAATAACAAAGTCTTATTTTCATTTAACCTAATAATGTTCAATAGAAAATATGTCTGAAAAAAAAGAAATTAGAAAATATGATACAGCTCTTTTTTTAGAAGAGCTTCAGAAAAGAGTTGCGATACCTGAAGGTGAGTTTGAAAAATTTCTTGCTTTATGGGAGTTCAAAAAATTTAATCGAAACGAATTTATTTTACAAGCAGGGGAAGTTCCGAAATTTTCAATCTTTGTTTTAAAGGGTTGCTTGCGGCAATACATCGTGAATGAAAATGGGGAAGAGTCTATCGTATACTTTGCAGAAGAACGACATTTTATTGGAGATTTACCATCCATACGAAGCAAAACTATTTCAAACTATCAATTTCAAGCGATTGAAGAATGCGAATTATTAACTATAAGCGCAGAGAACTGGGAACAAGCATTTATTAAATTTTCGTGGTGGACCAAAGCACATATAACAGGTTATCAAAAGTGGGCTGAATTACTTCAGCAACAAATGGTAGAACGTCATACACTTACTAGTGAAGTTAGATACTTAAACTTACTGAAATCAAAACCCAAATTATTTCAACGTGTTCCTCAACATTATATTGCATCTTACCTCGGGATAAGCCCTGAGACGTTAAGTCGCATTCGAAAAAAAATCACAACCGTTTAAATTTCTTGACTTTAGTCAACGTTTTTTGTTAGCATCTTCCTGTAATTTTGCACCTTAATATTAAAATTAAAAATTATGGTAAACAAGAAAAAAGTTTTAATCATTGGAATCGATCCTCAACTCATCGATTTCTCATCGCCTGAATTTGCAGCCTTTCCAGGGCTAACTGTCGAAAAAGTTGAAGCCGGAATTAAAGGTTCAATTCAGCAATTAAATGATCTTGGCTATAGCACAGAATTATGCTGGACCGATTTCGGGGCTACTGCAATTAATGTTTTACAAACACATTTAAAAAAACAATCATTTGACTGTGTATTAATTGGCGCGGGAATTAGAGTTCCGGCAAATAATTTTTTATTATTTGAAAAAATGATAAATCAAATTCATGAACACGCTCCCAAAGCACATATATGCTTTAACACAAACCCGCAAGACACTATCCCTGCAGTTCAACGTTGGATCAATAATTAAATCAAAAACTAAAAAATCAAGAAAAATGAAAAACATAAAAAAAATATTTACAGTCGCAGTCTTATTTATATCAATGACAATCGCTTCAGCTTTTACATTATCTAAAAGCGGAAAAGTAATTATAATCGTTTCTATGGAAGTGAAAAATTTTACGGAATGGAAAAAGATGTTTGACGCAGGAGCTCCTATTCGTGAAAAAGCAGGTATTAAAGTTTTAAATATCTGCAGCTCGATAGATAATGAAAATCACGTTCTGGTAATTGAAGAAGCAGAAAACGCTAAAGCAGCTAATGAATTTATTTCAGTATTGAAATTAAAGCAAAAGAACGGCGATATGTCAAATCTTGATGTAAAAATTTACGATAAGGCAGAGTAACATACAGCTTGTGCAATAGTAAAACAGACTTCGACTTCTTACAGAAAAGAAAGATAAATTTATGAAATACAAAGAATGGTTGAACAATTCCTCCGTTCTTTGTATTTTTTAAACCAAGAACGTTTAGTGCTATTGGAAAGAAAAATAATCATCTACACTATATATTATTTTAAATTATGAAAACATCAAGACTTGATGGATTAGTAGATGGAATATTTGCCATCGTTATGACATTATTGATTATTGAAATTAGAGTACCTGAATTTGGTAAACCTACTAACAGCAGGGAGTTGTGGTATTCATTGACAAAACTTACCCCCTTATTTCTGAGTTATATATTAAGCTTTTCATTACTTTTTACTTATTGGAGAGCACATTGTTATGTGATTTTAAATGCGAAAACTTTTAATACAAAATTGACTAATTATAACGCATTGTTTTTATTTTTTATAGGCCTTATTCCATTCACAACTCATTTGATCGGAAGATATAACTACACAAAACTGGCGATTTTTCTTTACAAATTAAATATTATTCTTATTGGAATTTCCTTATTTAATATGAAAAAACATATTCTAAAATATAACCTTCATGAAGATATTAAAATGACAGCCAAGAGTATTCGTCATAGTAATATTCGATTACTAGTTCCAGTATTTTGTTCCATAATTTCTATTGGCCTGTCTTTTATAAATACAAATATCTCAATGGTAGTATTTACATTATTGATTCTTTTTTGTTTAACACAAAGAGGGGCTGATTTTGTAGATTATTTGATAGGCAAGTTGGTAAGGCGAGAATCTAAGTAAATAAAATTTTCATGATCTAAATGTATTATATAAATTATTATTCTGAGGAATGGCGGCCATAATTCAAACTGGGGTAAAGTTAAAAGTAAACTCAAACAGAAGTATACCCTATTAACCGATGACAGCTTATTATACATTAAAGGTAAAGAAAAATTATTTGTTAGTCTTAAAAAAACTTGGTCGTACAAAAACACATACGCCATGCCATTGAAAAATTATAACTTCACTAATGTCAAAAAAAGTTCCAGTAACTAACTACTTTTTAAACCAACTACTATACATTAAATAGTTGTCGGCAATACGATTGATCTCGCCATTAATTAGTTCCTGAGAAATGTCTTTTACTTTTTTTGCTGGAACGCCCGCATAAATACAACCACTCGGCACAATTGTCCCTTCGGTTAATACAGCGCCTGCGGCAATAATGCTATTACTACCTATCTCGCAATTATCCATTACAATGGCTCCCATGCCTATTAATACATTGTCGTGTACGAAGCAACCGTGTACAATCGCATTATGACCAATAGACACATTGTTACCTAAAATTGTTTTTGTTTTTTTATAGGTGCAGTGTATAACGGCTCCATCCTGAATATTTACTTTATTACCAAGTCTAATTGAATTAACATCGCCACGCACTACTGCATTAAACCAAAAACTACAATCATCACCACACGCTACATCTCCCACTATTGTTGCATTTGGAGCAATAAAACAATTGTTTCCAAAAATTGGTTCAATACCATTAACAGGAATAATAAATGACATACACTTAACTTTTATTTAGATGAAATAACTTTAGTTCTTAATTCAGTGATTTTGAAATCTAATTCTTTTAAGGCAACTAAAGAATAAATAGCATCTGATTTTGCTTCATATATGGATTGGATTGCTTTTAAATCAGAAATAATATAGTTTACATCTTCTGGCAATTTGTAGGATTGAAGCAATTCAATTAAGTATTTTAATGATTCTTTTTCCGAAAAAATTTGCTTTACAATAGCTTCACTTTTAGTTTCCTTAGCAGTCATACAAGCCGTGTAAATGCCTTCTATCCATGCTCCGGCAACTATTAAGGAAGATGTTCCTGGTCTTCCATTTGCTTTTAAATGTCTATCGGTGTTTTTAAATGATTGAGAAATAATCTCCATTGTCGAATCTCTATTCTCTTTATTAGCTTCCATTCGATTTACCATTCTCTCATCAAACGCATTACTTACCCCTAAACTCTTAGCTAGTGAATTTACACAACTTAAAAATAATATAGACTCTTGAGTCTGTTCAAATACTCCCGTTACGTTTAAGTCAGAGCCATATACTCCTAAATTAAGCGCTTTACTGCTTTCAACCGTATAGTTTTTTAAATTGTTTGGATCGTTTAAAACAGTAGCGTTATATTCTGCCTGAGCCTTTGTTGTAAGATTTATAATTTCATTTCTACCAGGTAATGCATTAAACACATTTTGAGCAGATATTTTTTGAGAGTCTAATGTTGTTTCCGAAGCCTCTTCATTTATTTCCTCTATCTCATCCTGTTTAGAATTACCACAAGCGCTTAATAAAAAAAGTGTAGAAATAAGAAACGCATAATTTTTTATATTGTATAACATCATACTCATAGTTTTGATTTAGTAAAGATAGTTTTAAATTTAATTTTTTAATTAATTTTTTAAACTACTTCTTCACACCATTTTTATAGGTGATTCGGCTAATTTCCTTTCCTGTTTTATCATAAAAAATCCAATCACCATCAGCCACGCTTTGTTTTTTGCCTTTTCGTTTTTCGCCAATAATTTTATAATTGCTTACGGACTGGATTTTATTATTTGTATAATAAGCGATGGATTTTCCCGACAAATGGCCTTCTTTAAAATGCTGTTCTTTCATTAAGCCACCTGTTTCGTAGTAATATAGCCACGCACCATGCTGATGCCCTTTTTCATAATCACCATCACTATCAATAAAATTTCCTTTTTCAAAATAGGATGTCCAATGTCCATGTTTTATTCCACTGGCATAATTTCCTTTTTCGCGATACGCAGCCGATTCGAACCAATACTCCCAAGAACCATGTTTTTTTGCTTTATCGTTGTAAAACCCTTTATAGTTTGGTTTTCCATTAAAATACCAACCTTCCCATAAGCCGTTTAATTCGCCATTTTTAAAACTTCCTTGATCTTTTAATTGCGCATTACTATACCAACTTTGCCACTGTCCATTTTCTTTCCCAGCAATGTAAGGACCTTCTTGTAATTTTTTTCCGCTCTCAAACCAGGTTGTCCAGATTCCTGTTTTTATATCATTTTCAAAATTTCCAATTTTCCATTTTTCTTTCGTTGGATAAAAATATTCCCAAGTCCCATTTTGTTTATCATCTAAGAAATTTCCTTCCGATTCCTTATTGCCATTGCTATAATAGTAAGTCCATTTGTCGTTTCGCAAACCATCTTTCAATGTACCCTCCATTTCTTTTTCACCTTTATCTGTATAAAATTTCCATAATCCGTTTTTCTTTCCATTGGTAAAATTTCCTTCACTTTTTACTTTATGATTTTGATAGTAAGATGAATAATAACCATTTAAAACGCCTTTCACATAAACGGCTTCATAATCTAATTCTCCATTAGGATGAAAATGCCTCCATAATCCATTCATTAGCCCATCTGCATAAGCACCTTGGGCTTTAATGATGCCCCCGTCGTATTGCGCTGTTAATGTGCCGTTGCCATCAATGATAATTTGTTTGCCTTTTTCATCATTCAATGTCATTAGTAAAGTAAGTGTTGAGTCGGAAGTTTGTTTTATATCATTCCCAACAACTTCATGATGGAAAATTTGAGTCTTTTTTTCAAATTTCAAAATACCATTTTCATAATATTCTTTTTCGTCGCCACAAGGTTTATTTTTACAATAATTTTTTATAGAGGCAGGTTTCCCATCTTTATAAAACGATTTTACTTCTCCTTGCTTGAGGTCGTTTTCAAATTTACCAGAGCTCTCTAATTGACCGTTATTAAAGTAATACAGCCAATCATCTTGCTTTTTTCCATTTGCAAAATTTTCTCTACTTTTTACTTGTTTGTTTTCGTAATAGGAAGTCCAAACGCTATCCGCTAAATTTAATTTGAAAACTGTTTCTTGCGCTAAAGTTCCATCTTTATAAAAATATTTAAAGTGTCCGTTCTTTTTACCTCGATTATAATTTTCAATAGCTTTAACTATTTTAGTGTCATAATAAAATACCCAGGTACTATCTTCTTTGCCATTGTAAAAAGAACCTTTTCGGGAAATAGTTCCGTTTTTATAATATTCGGTATGGCGCCCTTGTGGCATTCCTTTTACGATGTTAGTTTCCGATTTTAGTTGTGTTTGTTCGCTATCGTAATATTCTTTTTTTGGCTGTGCCAGCGTACTAAACGACAGTATGAATAAAACGATGACTAATAATTTGTGTATGATCATAGGTGTAAATTTAAGAGTATAATAAAGTTACGCTAAAGAGATACAGAAAAATTGTAAACAAAGCCTGTGTATAACTGAGAAGAGAGTCTTGTTTTTAATTATCAATGATTCATAAATAGATTAGTGTTTACATATTGCTCAATTCGTATATTTGCGATAAAACTATTTATATGCGTTTATCATTATTTTTTATTAGCATCTCTTTTTTTGCATTAATTTCTTGTAAGCCAAGTGGCAACAACACACAAGAAAACATAGCTCACACCGATTCATTATTTAAAGTAATTAATGCTCCCGAATTAAAAGCGATTAACCAAAAAATAATGGATAACCCTAATGATGGACATTTATACATAGAGCGCGCTAAATTATATTTAAAATACAAACAATTAGAAGATGCTATAAATGATGCTAAACGAGCCATCCGAATAGACAGTACTCAAGCTGAATTTTACATTACTCAAGCTGATATTTTTTTCGTGGCAAACGAAACTAAAAATTGCAAAGACGTTTTAGAAAAAGTTGTTGCTAAATTCCCTGCTAATACAGATGGTTTATTAAAATTAGGTGAATTATTTTATTTTGTAAAACAGTATGAATATGCTTTTGCTAAAATTAACCAAGCATTAAAAATAAATCCAAACTTAGCAAAAGCCTATTATTTAAAAGGTAATATATATAAAGAAACGGGAGATACTGCGAAAGCTATTTCAAGCTTAGAGACAGCTATAGAACAAGACACTAAAAACTTTGGTGCTTTTTTAGATTTAGGATTAATTTATGCCGCTCGCAAAAATGGTATTGCGTTGGAGTATTATGATAATGCAATCAACATCAACCCTGTTTCATCAGAAGCCCTGTATGCTAAAGCAAAGCTATTACAAGACATTGATAAGATAGATGAGTCTATCATTATTTATAACCGCATTTTACGTAACGATTCTTTGCATGCCTTTTCATTATATAATTTAGGAGCCATCGAATTAGAACATCATAAAAATACAGATAAGGCTTTAGGTTTTTTTAATAAAGCCATTTCTGCAAATCCAAAATATGCCGAAGCTTATTTTGCGCGCGGCGTGTGTTACCAAGAATTAAAAGATAAAAATAATGCGTTGGCTGATTATAGCATGTGCCTTCAATTAAAACCAAATTATTTACCTGCTATAGAAGCGATCAACGAAATGGGAAAATAACGAAATAAGTCTTATTAACTTCTTGAAAATAAAAAATCCCGATAAGAATCTTATCGGGATTTTTTTATTGAAACTAATTTAAAAATTAAGCTTCTGTATTTTCTGCTGGTGCATCAGTAGCTGGAGTTTCAACTTCTGCAACTGGCGCTGCTTCAACTTCAGCAACCGGCTCTACAACCGCAACTTTAGCTGCAATTTTAGCTGCTTTAGCATCTTTCGCTGCTGTTTCTGCTTTAAATTTAGCTGTTACTGCTTTTTTAGCGTCTGTAGTTAAACCATCTTTTTTAGAATTTATCTTAGATGCTTTAGAGTCTAACCACTTTGTAAAACGCTCTTCAACTTGCGCTTCAGTTAATGCTCCTTTTTTAACACCATCTAATAAGTGTTTTTTTATTAAAATACCTTTATACGATAATATCGCTTTACAAGTATCTGTTGGTTCTGCACCATTTTGAAGCCATTTTAAAGTTGCTTCAAAATTCAAATCAATTGTTGCTGGGTTGGTATTAGGATTGTAAGTTCCTAATTTTTCGATAAAAGCTCCATCTCTTGGTGCACGACCATCCGCTGCTACCACGTGGAAAAACGCTGCGTCTTTCTTACCGTGTCTTTGTAGTCTAATCTTTACTGCCATTTTGTTATTTTTTTAAATTTAGGGTGCAAATATCGCTAATTTAATTTAATTAACAGGCGTTTCTTGAAAATTATTTTTATAAGCTACTAAATACCATTAATTTGACTATTTTTGTAAGTTAAAAACCAAATTATATGAAGCTTCAAGAACGTGGCACCCTACTAATTCCAATTGATTTTACTGAGCAATCTTTATTAGCTGTTAAACAAGCTTATAATTTGGCTAAATACACGCATTCTAAAATTGTGTTACTTCACACTTACGAAAAAGTTGGCGAAGAAAAATACGAAGAATTAAAAGCGTTGACTAAACAAACAGAAGCTGAAAGTGGCGTTCCTACTGAGTTTATGAATGTGAAAGGTAATATTTACGCTGAAGTTCCTCGCGTAGCAGAAGAAATTTCTGCAACTTTAGTAATTGTTGGTTTAGAAAGCCACATGAGCTCTAAAAATATCGTTGGAACAAGCGCTTCAAAAATGATTAGAGAATGTTGTTGCCCGGTTATTTCTATTAGAGGTAAGGATCATAAAGATGGTTGCGAAAATATTTTATTACCATTAGATTTATCACGCGAATCGCGCGAAAAAGTAGATGTAGCAGTTCAATTTGCACATTATTTTGGCGCTTCAATTCGTATTTTAGGTGTATTTAGTTTATCAGATGCTGCCTACGAAAATCAGTTATTAGCATACTCTCATCAAGTAAAACAATATATTAAAGGAAAAGGCATTTCTTGCTCTAATAAATCAATTGCTAGCGATAACTTAGCGGATACCATTGTAGAATATGCTAATAAAATCGAATCGGATTTAATCATCATTATGAACAAACCAACATTAAGTATCAAAGAATTTTTTAGCGGAACCGAAGCTCAAAAAGTAGTTGATGTGAGTAATTTACCTGTTATGACCATCAATCCAACTAAAAAAGTAAGTTTAAATAGTTTTGGTACCGGATTATAATTTATAAAATAATAGAATGAGCCACAGGTTTAGTCATAATCTGTGGCTTTTTTATGCCAGATCTTTTGATACTATAAATTAAACAAATTTGTATATTAGCCCTTCAAAAACAACACGTTTCTATGAATTTATTTTTTCATCTCGGTAGATATTTTATGCTTATTAAACATGTGTTTAGCAAGCCCGAAAAACTATCGGTGTATGTGAGGCAAACCATACACGAAATTGATAATATTGGCATTAGTTCCTTACCCATTATTGCTATTATTTCTTTTTTTATGGGTGGCGTTATTACTATTCAATCTGCGTTTGGTTTCACAAGCCCTCTTGTTCCTTTATATGCCATAGGATACACCGTTCGCGAATCGATGTTGCTCGAATTCTCGCCAACAATTGTTTGCTTAATATTAGCAGGTAAAATTGGATCTAACATTGCCTCCGAAATTGGTTCTATGCGTATTACCGAGCAAATTGATGCGTTGGAAATTATGGGTATTAATTCAGCGGGGTATTTAATATTACCAAAAATTGTAGCTGGTGTTTTTATTATGCCTTTTTTAATTGCTTTGAGTATGGTACTGGGTATCGGTGGTGGTTATGTCATGGGCATTGCCACCGGAGCATGTTCATCCTATAAATTCATTTATGGTATTCAAGCAATGTTTGAACCTTGGAAATTATATTACTCATTTACTAAAGTAATTACGTTTGCTTTTTTAATTACGTCTATCTCTTCTTATTTTGGCTATTACACTCATGGTGGCGCTTTAGAAGTTGGTAAGAGTAGCACTTCGGCTGTAGTGTATAGCAGTATTTTAATTTTGATATTTAATTTTATTTTAACTCAGTTGTTCTTAACATGATTGAAATTAAACACATATCAAAAAGCTTTGGTGATAGAAAAGTAATAGATGACGTATCTTTTACCTTTGAACAAGGTAAAACGAATCTCGTCATTGGCGAAAGCGGAAGTGGTAAAACAACCATCATGAAATTAATGGTAGGATTACATGAGTTAGATGCTGGCGAAATATTATACGACGGGCAAAACTTCCCAACACTTGGTGTGAAAGACAAACAAGAGGTTCGTAAAAAAATAGGCATGCTGTTTCAAGGAGGCGCGTTATTTGACTCTCAAACATTGGAAGAAAATATTCAATTTCCATTAGATATGTTTACAACCATGAGCAAGGAAGAAAAATTGGACCGTGTTAATTATTGTTTAGATAAAGTTCAACTAACGAATCGCAATAAATTATATCCTGGTGAATTATCGGGTGGTATGAAAAAGCGTGCGGCACTAGCAAGGGCAATTGCTAATAGTCCACGTTATTTGTTTTGTGATGAACCTAATTCTGGCTTAGATCCTAAAACATCTATCGTTATTGATAATTTGATACAAAGCCTTACGCACGAATTTAATACCACAACCATTATTATTACGCATGATATGAATTCGGTAATGGAAATTGGCGAAAAAATATTATACATCTACAACGGAAAGCCATGGTGGACAGGCGATAACAAGGAAATTTTAAAAACCACAAATCCTGAGTTAGTTGATTTTGTATTTGCATCAGGCTTTATGAAAGAAGTATTTGCTGCTGTAAAAAATAAGTAGTCAGTTGCCTTAATTTGCTACGCTTCAATTACCGCTGTTTTTATTATAGATTTTTGTCATCCCGAATTTATACCCCAATAGGGTTAATACATAGTCCAATTTAAACCACATAGATTCTGTGTTAAATTGCAAATTAAATATTAATTTTTTATTTTTGTTTTTCAAAACGGCCTTGAGCTAGTTTCTAAAGAGCGGC
>JAYVDU010000346.1:0-12504 GCA_043749245.1 Bacteroidota bacterium
AAAAAATTAGAAACTATGCCTGCGGCAGTAATTCCTGGCACTCAAGGAGCAGTGAAGCCACAAGGCGGAACTAAAATGGCTCCAAAAGCACCTGGAAAATAAGGTTGACTTATTTTAAAACATAAAATCCCTTTAATGAAAATTAGAGGGATTTTTTTGCAACTTTAAGAGCAGGTATATTTGATATGAATCAGAATAAATAAATAGCCCAAACCACTTAGTGTACATAGAATGTTTGTTTAACCTATGTTTCCTATGGGCCTCCTATGTGGTTTATAAAAAATAGACTGTTTATTAAACATGTTTTGTATAATTATTAAAACCAAAGTATTTATTTATCTTTAGCGCATGAGTTATATGTTTTAAAATATAATTTCCAACACATTAATTTAGTTTTTTTAAAATGATCATACGAAGTAAAGCGCCATTAAGGATTGGTTTAGCGGGCGGAGGAACTGATGTTTCGCCGTATAGTGATATTTATGGCGGCGCCATTTTAAATGCAACTATTGATTTATATGCTTATGCGAGTCTCGAACCGTTAGATACTGGCATGATCGAGTTTTGTATTGATGGAACAGATAAATCTTTATTAGTAAAATCAGAAGTCCAAATAGAAATAGTAGAAGGTTTTGAATTATTTATTGGCGTATACAATCGCATTATCAAAGAATTTAAATTAAAGCCTTTATCATTTCGATTAACGTCTTATATTGAAGCGCCTCAGGGCTCAGGGCTTGGCACATCATCCACTATAGTAGTTTCGTTGATAGGCGCTTTTGTTGAGTGGTTGAAATTACCTTTAGGTAAATATGATATTGCGCGTTTAGCATACGAAATAGAACGCAAAGATTTGAACATGAGTGGGGGCAAGCAAGATCAATATGCCGCTACGTTTGGTGGCATTAATTTTATGGAATTTTTAGCAGATGATAAAGTAATTGTAAACCCTTTGCAATTAAAGGATGAGGTGTTGTATGAATTAGAATGCAACTTGTTACTTTACTTCACAGCCACACAGCGGTTATCGGCTACCATTATTAATGAGCAGGTGAAAAATGTGAACGATAAAAATGAAAAATCTATTGATGCGATGCATAATTTAAAAGAGCAGGCAATGCAAATGAAAGATAGTTTGCTGCGTGGCGATTTAGCTACCATTGGTGAGATTTTACATTTTGGGTGGACCAATAAAAAACAAATGGCACATTCAATCAGTAATGCTTTAATAGATAACGTTTACCAAACAGCTATTAAAACGGGCGCAACTGGTGGCAAAATATCTGGAGCCGGTGGTGGTGGCTTTATGTTTTTTTATTGCCCTGCTGTTACTAAAACAAAAGTAGCCAGAGCAATTGAAAATTTAGGTGGCAGAGTGCAATCCTTTAAATTCACGCAGCAAGGCTTAACAACGTGGACAAGCCTTTAAGCATTTTTTAGTATAACACATTTAGTTATTCTGCTATTAGCGTTATTACTAACTATCAAATTAGTTATTCATTTATAAAAGATTGACACTGTTTTTATCGAAATTATCATACGTTGGTAAGTGTGCAGTAGACTTTGGCGAATTGCGAAGCACTCATTTATACCGAAAGGTAAAATAATGAAAACATGAATAAAAGGAGCGATATACATATTTTTCTGGTGGAACTTCGAAGGCTTTTTGAGCGAAGAAAAAATGGATATGGCTTTTCGCCTTGACTTTTGTTTCTTTTGGTTAAGCAAAAGAAAAAACAAAAGACGACACCGATAGGGACCAATTTTTTTGTCGAAGAGCCAAATCCATAGACACTTACTAAAAAAATTTCTCAAAAAGAAAAACATTCAGTTGTGAAATTTATAAAAGAATAAGTAACCCTATTTTATCAATACACCTTTTTTGCCTACCACGGGAATAGTAACAAAATTAGACTCTACCACGGTTTCGGGTAAAAAAATAAATTGCTTATCGTACAGTTGGTTATTAAGCGAAAAACTCAACCAATACTCGTTACTTAACCCAAACACTTCTTTTTGAATGGGTTCGATTTTAATAAAGTCGTGTTGCTTGACTTCATCAAAAAAATGACGAAGGGTGCTTGTTTTAATTTGCTTATCGTTCACTAAACCATAACCCGTAGACACGACCATCACATTTTTTATGTCGGCTGATTTTAAATTAATTAAATACACATCATATTCTTCCAAGCCTTCAATGTCCTGCACAATAGCAATAGCAATGTCTTCAACTTCAGGAAATATTATATCTTTTATCATGTTTATTGTTTTTATTTCACTACAGAGCTTTTAGTTGCTGAGCGTTATTGTTTGTTTAACCGCAGAGGCGCAAAGGACAAAGAGTATATTATTATCTAAAATCAATTTGTCTCTTTGGTCAAATAGTCTTTTCAAGCTCTTACACTATTTTCACTAAATAATTTTCTTTTTTTCCTTTGCTAATTAATAAATATGTATCAGCTATAAAATCTGACAGCGTTAAATTGGTATTGACATCCGACACTTTTGTTTTATTTAACGCTAAGGCGTTTCCTTGTATCATCTTACGAGCCTCTGTTTTACTGGGGAAAACAGATGTTTGTTCCACTAAAGCATCTACTAATAACAAGCCATTTTGAATAGCTGATTTTGCAATTTCAAACGTATCGATGCCACCTAATAATTTTTCGAAGGCAGCAGCGTTTAGGCTTGCAACATCCTCTGCTTTCGATTTAAATAAAAATTCAGCCGTTTCTATTGCTTGTATATAATCGGCTTCGCTATGTACTCTAATCGTAATTTCTTTTGCTAAGGCTTTTTGTAAATGACGCTCGTGAGGGGCAGTATGATGGAGGGTTTCCAGCGCTTCAATTTCTTGCCGATTCATTAAACTAAAAATACGGATGTAGGTTTTAGAATCGTCGTCACTCACGTTTAACCAAAATTGGTAAAATTTATACGGCGATGTTTTTTCTCTGTCTAACCAAATATTTCCTCCTTCTGATTTACCAAACTTAGTCCCATCTGATTTTTTTATCAATTGGGTTGTTAACGCAAAAGCCTCTCCACTAGCCTTACGGCGAATGAACTCGGTACCCGTGGTAATGTTTCCCCACTGATCTGATCCACCCATTTGAAGCTTACAATTTTTATGTTTAAATAAATAATAAAAATCAAAGCCTTGTATTAATTGGTAACTAAACTCGGTGAAGGACATTCCAGAATCGCCATTGATGCGGTTTTTCACCGAATCTTTAGCCATCATGTAGTTCACTGTAATGTGTTTTCCAGCGTCGCGAATGAAATCTAAAAACGAATAATTTTTAAACCAATCGTAATTGTTCACTAACTCCGCACTATTAGCACCACAATCAAAATTTAAAAATTGTTGCAACTGTTTTTTAATGCCTTCAATATTTTTATTTAATGTATCGCTATCTAATAAATTACGCTCGGCTGATTTCCCGCTAGGATCCCCAACCATGCCAGTAGCGCCACCCACTAAGGCAATAGGTTTATGGCCGGCTAACTGAAATCGCAATAAGCTCATAATTTGCGCAAGGCTCCCTACGTGTAAACTATCTGCTGTTGGATCAAATCCTATATAACCAGAAACCATTTCTTTGGCTAATAATTCCTCTGTACCGGGCATCACATCGTGCAAAATGCCACGCCATTTAAGTTCTTCTATAAAAGTTGATTTCATTGTAAAAGTTGAATTTCAAAAATATAAATAATCGCTGAGATATTGTTTGTTTACACAAACAATTAAAAAATTAAGTCGTCACATCTTAACCTACAAACTCTTTTATTAAATGGCACAATTGAGGCACTGCTTCTAAATTGATCGTATGGCCAGCATTGGCAATCACTTCGAGTTTAGCATGAGGTATCGCTTTAGCTACTTCGCTCGCCAGATGAACCGGAAATAACATATCTTTTTCGCCTTGTATGACCAAAGTAGGGTTAGTGATTTTTTGTAAAGAAGGTCTGTAATCGCCACGTTCTTTGGTAGCTCTCATCAACTTAAATAATGCTTGTTTGTCATCATTCGCTTCTTGTCGCGCTTGCTTCATCAAATCAATGGGGATTAACGGTTTCGCAAAATAATTTTCGCTAAGTACGGATGGCAACATGATATCCAACATTAAATTATAGCCGCCAAACTCTAACGCTCGCCACCACGATAACTCAATAGCCTCATAATACGGCGTTTTATGGGCAAAGGTAGAGGCGAGTATTAATTTAGAAATACGATTACCGTGATTCACACCCAAATGTTGCGCTACCAAACTTCCGTAAGAAAGCCCAATAATAGTCGCTTTATCTAGTTTCAATGCATCTAAAACGGCAATCACATCCATGGCATGTTGATCAAAGGTGCGCCACTCGCCGGTTTTATCACTTTGTCCCTGGAAAATAAAATCAATTAAAACGATGTGATAATCATCTTTAAAAGCAGGAGCGGTGAGGATCCAGGAGAGTGTTGTTTGGGATAAGCCATTTAAAAAAACCAAGGTTTCTTTTGCATGAGAATTTCCTTGAGTTTCGAAGTATATATTGAGATTATCGGTTGTTTTGCAAAACATATTGTGTCAATTTTTGCTGTAAAGTTAGTTGTTTTAAAAGAGGTTTATATAATTTATTTTTCTCCAAAAAAGAAAAACTTCGACAAAAAATCTCTTAGTGGTTTTGTTGTGGGGGTTTTGTTTTATTTTGCTTTAATTTTTTGTTTAATGCATGGCAATTTTTATGTAAAAATAGCGTTATATTAGCCTAAGATTTAAAGTTTTATATTATGTGTGGAATTGTAGGATATATTGGGAATCGTGAGGCGTTTCCTATTTTAATAAAAGGATTACAACGGTTAGAATACCGTGGGTATGATAGTGCTGGTGTTGCAATAATTTCGCACGAATGCAACTTAAATGTGTATAAGAAAAAAGGGAAAGTTTCCGACTTACTTGAGTATACAAAAGGAAAAAACACTTCTGGAAACATTGGTATTGGGCATACACGCTGGGCTACACACGGCGAACCTAATGATGTGAACTCTCACCCTCATTACTCTCAAACGAAAGATTTAGTGATTATTCATAATGGGATTATTGAAAATTATGCGTCTATTAAAGAAGGTTTACAAAAACGTGGACATACTTTTTTATCTCAAACAGATACAGAAGTATTAATTCATTTAATTGAAGATATCCGTCAGCACGAACCTAGCATGAAGTTAGGACACGCGGTGATGGCTGCTCTTAAGCAAGTAAATGGTGCTTATGCGATTGTTGTATTAGACAAACATGATCCTGATACATTAATTGCTGCGAAGAAGGGAAGTCCGATGGTGATTGGTGTTGGTAATGATGAATATTTTATTGCATCTGATGCGTCGCCAATTGTGGAATACACGAAGAATGTAGTTTATATTGAAGACGAACATGTAGCCATTATTCGCAGAGGTGAAGAATTGAAAATCAGAACCATTCGTGATAAAGAAATTACACCCTATGTACAAGAATTAGAAATGGAGTTAGAAGCCATTGAAAAGGGCGGTTACGACCATTTTATGTTGAAAGAAATTTATGAGCAACCGCGTTCTATTTTTGATAGTATGCGTGGGCGTTTAAATTCGGAAACAGGTCATTTGAAAATGGGTGGTATTGAGGAACACGAAGGTAAATTTAAAAACGCCAAACGTATTTTGATCATTGCCTGCGGAACCTCATGGCACGCGGGTATGGTGGCCGAGTATTTATTTGAAGAGTATGCGCGCATTCCCGTTGAAGTAGAATATGCTTCGGAGTTTAGATACCGCAACCCGATTATTTATTCGGATGACATTGTGATTGCTATTTCTCAAAGTGGAGAAACAGCGGATACATTAGCTGCTATTGAATTAGCAAAAGCGAAAGGCGCTACTATTTTTGGTGTGTGTAATGTTGTGGGTTCTTCTATTGCTCGCGCAACGCATGCGGGCTCTTATACACATGCTGGCCCGGAAATTGGCGTGGCTTCAACTAAGGCATTTACAGCGCAAGTAACGGTATTAACATTAATGGCGTTACATGTTGCTAAAATTAAAGGTGCTATAGCTGAAAGTCGTTATCGACAATTATTATATGAAATGGAATCTATTCCGGCAAAAGTAGAAGAGGTATTGAAATTAAACGACTCTATTAAAAAAATAGCGGCTGAATATAAAGATGCTACCAATGCGTTATATTTAGGAAGAGGATATTCTTTTCCTGTAGCATTAGAAGGCGCCTTAAAACTAAAAGAAATATCCTATATCCATGCAGAAGGTTATCCTGCAGCTGAAATGAAACACGGGCCTATTGCCTTAATTGATGAAGCGATGCCTGTATTTGTAATTGCTACCAAAGGCGCTAATTACGAAAAGGTGGTGAGTAACATACAAGAAGTAAAAGCGCGTAAGGGTAGAATTATTGCCATAGTAACGGCTGGCGATAAAGATGTGAAGGAAATGGCAGAGCACGTAATTGAAATTCCTGAAACGGATGAATCGTTAGTGCCTTTAGTTTCTGTTATCCCATGGCAATTATTGTCGTATCATATCGCTGTCATGCGCGGTTGTAACGTCGATCAGCCAAGGAACTTAGCGAAGAGTGTGACTGTGGAGTAGTTTGCAGAGCAATGGTTTTCCTTGAATTTCGTTTTTTTAATAAAAATTATTTTGTTAAATGTTCATTCCTTATTTAAAAATTGAATCCTTTAAAAGTTAAAAAAAGCTATCAAACTAATTTATCAATTGAAGAAATATCAAATATTATTTCTAATAAATTGAAGGAAGAAACATGGTTATTAAAAAATAGAAAATATTATGGAAAGGTCGAGCAAAATAGCTTTATGATCAACCGTTTCTTGACAAAAATATTTCAAGTGAAAGTTTGTGCTGAGCTTTCAAAAATAGAAAAAGGCGCTTTGTTAACTGTGCTCTATACCCCAACGCCAAATTTAATTTTAGTTTTTTTGCTGTGCATGATGTTTTTTGTATTTGGGATTAATGCTAAAAAATTTACTTTAAATGGAGAAGAGGTTAGTTACTTTAAACAAGTTTTATTTTCTTCATCGTTTATTGTAATTGCTATGGTTTTCACAACCATTGCAACTTTTGGAACTTTAAGAGAGGTGATAACAAATTTAGAATCAGATTTAAAACTAAAAGCAATCGGAAAGATCTAAACGCGCTGTATCTAGCCTTTAAACATCCTGTTGTTTATAACTAAAATATGATTTCATTTACATATTATTTTTTGCATTATCTTTATATGTAAGGGCCTCTATTATAGAAATCTAAAAATATAAAGCGTATGAAAAATTTAAACTCAAACGGCACTGGTACTAGCTTAGGAACTTTTTTATTTTACTTTATTTGCTTAGTTGGTTTTATGGTTTATTTCTTTTACGATAATTTGTAGATTTATTTTTATAAATGAGCAGTAATGAAAACAATTATTATATACCTAATTTCTGTATTATTTGCTATCAGCTTAAAAGCGCAAAATCCTTTATACAACAACGAAAAGCCTGTAACAATAAATGGATATACACTCGATGCCATGGAGCCACATTTATCAACGGATGGCAATGCTATTTTTTTCAATAGCTTAAATGATGGCATTACAACAAGTTTACACTATGCGGGTAGGGTAAACGACACTGTGTTTAACTACATAGGATTAGTTCCAATTGTATACCAAACAATAACACCAAGGCTCGATGCCGTAGCTTCTGTTGATACAGCAAATAATTTTTACTGGGTATCTACTCGTAGTTGGCCAAGTATAAATGAAAACCTTGAACGCATTCGTTTTTTAACATCGGGTTATAATAATAGAGGAAAAGTATATGGTAATTTTTATATTAATGCGCCTGGTTGGTTAATCATGGATGCTGCAATTAATTATTATGGAGATAAATTGATTTATTGTAATGCTTTGTTTAGTGGATGCTCAGGAGCCCCGTGTAAAGCATCTATGGGTGTTGCACAAAAAATAAATGACTCTACATTTAATAAAACACCTACATCTGCTACATTGTTTGCTTCCATCAATGATACAAGTAGTTATATTGTGTACGCGCCTTTTTTAACTGAAGACGAGTTAGAGTTATACTATACAAGATTGCTAAAAGGAGGTACGCAAACGGAAGTAATGGTAGCCACAAGAAGCTCTACCAATGCGGTATTCGGGGCGCCAACTGTTTTGGTAACTGCTCCATCTGTATTGCCTGAAGCGTGTACGCTTACAAGCGATAAATTAAAAATGTATTATCATAAATATGTTAGTGGAAAGTATGAGTTGCATTTACGTTATAGGGTATTAAATACCGATATTCATGAAAATGCGAGCGAGGCGTTGTATACACTATTCCCAAATCCCACGTCAAATAACCTTTATATCACATCACATACTGTTTTAAATTCTGTCACGATTTATAACTTGCTGGGAGAAATCGTTATGAAGCTAAAAAGCAACAATGCCAAAGAAGAAATTGCAATGCGAGATTTACCAAATGGCATATATATCATCAGTGCGCATGGATATTATTCTAAAGTTATTAAGGAGTAATTGATTTTATTAAATCATCCCCCTTGCTTTTAATTCTAAATACTTATTAAGCGTGTTGACGGTTAATTGTTGAGGTTTGGTGTAAACGCATTGTATACCTAGCTTCTGGAGCTCGTAAGTGATTTGTATTTTTTCGTAATCAAATTTTTTGGCAATGGTTTGATTATAAATTTCAGACGTGTTAGTCGCTTGTTTATTAAGGAGTTCGTGAAGCTCCGTATTTTCAAATAAGATAACCACCACTAAATGATGTTTGGCTAATTGCTTGATATACTTGAGTTGTCGGCGTAAGCCACTCAGCGTTTCAAAATTAGTAAACAACAACAATAAACTGCGCTGATTTAATTTAGTGCGCACATGATTTAATAATACTTCGTAATTACTTTCCGCAAAATTAGTGTTGGCGTTATACAAGGCTTCTTGCAAACGAAACAATTGCAATCCTTTTCTATCAGCAATAACGGTTTGATGAATGGTGTTGGAAAAGGTGATAAGTCCAGGTTTATCGTGTTTAATATAACTTATGTGACTAAGCACTAAAGACGCATTAATAGAATAATCCAACAAGCTTAATTCTTCGAAAGGCATTTTCATAATGCGCCCCATATCAACAACACAATACACTTGTTGCGAACGCTCATCTCTGTAATGATTTACCATCACTTGATTTTTGCGAGCAGTTGCTTTCCAGTTAATGGTTCTAACGTCGTTACCAATCACATATTCCTTAATGTGATCAAATTCGGTACTATGTCCAATTTTTCGTAATTTTTTAATACCAACATCTACCAATCGGTCGCTGATGGCTAATAGCTCATATTGTCGCAACTTAAGAAAAGACGAGTAACTCGGTAGCATGAGCGTTTGTTCAAATACAAACCGACGCTTAGCTAAACCTAAGGGCGAACATACGAAAGCGAGGATATTTCCAAAATGAAATTCACCACGAGAGACAGGTCGTAACGCGTATTTTATTTTTTGCGCATCACCTGATGGTAAGTGTTTGTTGATTTTGAAATTTCTAAATTGAAATTGTTCAGGCAATTCATCAATGATTTCAAGGGTTGTAGCGAAGGAATAATTATTTTTTACATGCAGAAAAATATCATTGTCATCACCATTGGATAATTTTTGATGCGTCGTTGTTCGTTGAACATGAATACCATGTTTGTTGGCAAACAGAAGTAATAAATCCGTAATGGCTGCAAATATCAATAACCATAAGCAAATTAAGCCAACTAAATATAACCAGCTAAATGAAAACGCAAACACAAAAACACAAACAGTGATGCCTAACGCCAGATACAAGCGTTTGGTAAAAAAAACAGAACTGACTATGTGTTTTAGTTTACTGATGGTAATGATTACTTAATGTTTCAAATGGTGTATTTGTTTTTCGTTGAGTGCTCTGCGCCTCTGTGGTAAAGGTTCTTTCGACTACTACCCATATTAGCAGGTTTTTAACTATCTCGGGATTTCAATTTTATCCACTAATTGCTGTATCACAGTATCGCAGGTAATGCCTTCCATTTCTTTTTCTGGCGTTAAAACAATTCGGTGTCTTAACACGGGAGCGCATACATGTTTAATGTCATCAGGACTCACAAAATCTCTTCCTCGCAAGCAAGCACAGGCTTTAGCAGCATTAAGAATAGCGATTGATGCGCGAGGCGAAGCACCTAAATATAATGATGGATTGTGGCGAGTACTACCAACAATTTGTGCAATGTATTTGAATAAATGTTCTTCTACTAAAATACTGGATACAGTTTTGCGTAAAGCTTTGATTTCTTCTTTATTTAAAATCGCTTGTACTTTCGATAAATCTGTTTGATTGATGTTGGTATGAGCCAATTGTAAAATAGAAGTTTCTTCTTCTAAGCTTGGATAATTAACAACGAGCTTAAATAAAAAACGATCGAGTTGGGCTTCAGGCAAGCGATACGTGCCCTCTTGTTCGATAGGATTTTGTGTGGCCAATACCATAAAAGGGGCGTCTAATAAATACGTTTTACCGTCAACCGTAATTTGTCGCTCTTCCATCGCTTCAAACAAAGCGGCTTGTGTTTTGGCAGGCGCCCGGTTTATTTCATCTGCTAATACAATGTTGGTAAACAACGGCCCAGCTTTAAATTCAAATTCGTTGGTTTTAGAATTATAAATAGATGTTCCTGTAATGTCACTCGGCATTAGATCGGGCGTAAATTGAATACGTTTGAAATCAGCATGAATACTTTTTGCTAATAATTTAGCAGTGAGTGTTTTTGCCACGCCAGGCACTCCTTCTATCAATACGTGTCCATCCGCTAACAGCGACATTAATAAATAATCTACGAGTTGAGGTTGCCCTACTAAATAGAGTGCTAACTCTGCTTTTATTTTTTCTACTTTTTGTGTTAATTCAGTTAAATCAACACGCGATTCAAATTGTTCCATATCGTTAATATATTTGATTAGTAGTATTTGTTATAAAAGATGAGTTTAATGAATAAGTGCATACGCTGGTAATGATGCGGTAGGCGTGAACGAACGGTGTGAACTGCAATTTTATAGGCGGCATTGCGTAGGCATTTTGTGCGATAGAAAATTGAAGTTGGCGTTCGTTCTTGAATTTTTGTCTCTTTTTGTTCAAGCAAAAAGAAAATGAAAAATCAAAAACCATTATTAAAGAAGATAAAAGTTCCATTAGCGTATGCTTTTAAGTTTAAAATTAGTAATTCTAGTATTTAATTCAAGTAAATCTTGTTCCATTAGACTTGGCGCTTGTTTTAGGCTCTCGCAATACGAAAATAATTTTTTAACAGCATCTAAATCAATACCGCTTAAGTGATGTATGGTATTATAAAACTCATCATTCATCAGCGTTGTATTGACTGAAAACTTCTTTCGTACATCAAAATAAAAATAAGTAATTTTTTCTTCAGCAATGTGTTTATGGTTTTTAGAATTAAAATACACATGGCTAATCACATCCACAAATTCCAAGGTGGAGTTTTGTAGAGGTTTGATAATAGGTATAGCCCTTTGTTTGCGCTTCATTTCGAATATCATAAAAAACAACAAACCAATAATTGCGATGCAATAACCCATGTATAAGGCGTCGTTATTAAATATAAATTGAAAAATACCTTTTTGTTGTGCGTTATGCGTTTTATAGTTTTCGTCCCAAATAATGGTGTTGTTTTTCACTTTACTTAGTAAGGTATAAGCATAAAAACGGTTAACGTGATTAACAATAAATAAATTGCCAAACACATCCGGCAAGGAACTCAACACGAGTTTTCCCTTACCAATAGTAGCTTCCAGAAGCACAGCTTGATGTTGTTTGTTGACGGAGCTTACTTTAAATAGCGTGGTATCAAATTTTGTAAAATAACTTTCGGTTGCAACCGTAGGATAGACATAAGATTTTAATACATTATTTTTTGGTTGTGAGTACTGTATTTCAAAGGCACGCTTGGTTAATAAAGAATCGATGCTTGAGCTTTTAGTAATCCAATTCTCCTGAACGTCAATGTTAAAGGTATCTTTAAGAGCTTTACTAAAGTTGGATGTGCAAATCAATACGGTGTTACCTTTTTTAAGAAAACTAAATAAGCTCTTTACATCCAGTTTTGAGAGTTCAACGTTGTGGTCAATTAAAATAAGAGTTTGATTAGACTCTGCCATTTCAGCATTTAAGTTGTAGAGGGTTTGTTTATTGGTAATGACTTTTTTAGCGAAATTATTTTCTAATAAATTAAAAATAGCATAGCAACCAAACGGAATTTTATCTTTTTTGAAATAGGTTCTTGTCCAGTTAATAGGCTTAGGTTGCATGTATTGCAGGACTATGACAGCGATAAAAATTAACGCTAACACACTATAATATTTTCTATTTCCTTTAAACATGAAACTTTATTTTCCCGCAGATTTCGCGGATACTCGCAGA
>JAYVDU010000347.1:0-3952 GCA_043749245.1 Bacteroidota bacterium
GTTTAAAAACGATATCGCAACAATAATCCAGCAATTACTTCAAGAATTATTTGCCATCGGAACTTATGGAATATTTTTATATCACACGTTATGAATTACTGTGTGATATAAAAAAGCGCCGATGGCGGCCTAAAGAAAGTGACATTGCGAAAAAGCCTAATTTTAAGGCAAATTAATGCAATATTTTTACTAACGTTTTGTAACAATTTGTTTTGCCGATGCTTTATAGAAAAAGTCTTAAAAGTATTGATATTAATCGATTTTTTAGTTACTGAGCAGACTCTAATTAAATGCGTTCGCGATGGTAACGTTTTATAATACTTGTTTCAGTCGTGCTTTTGAACGGCTGAATTATACCAACTATGTTAATACATAGTCCTTTTTGAACAACATAGGCGCATGGGAAACATAGGTTAAATAAGCATTCTATGTGAACTATGTAATCTATGTGGTTTGGACTATTTATATATTACGATTGGTATTACATCAATACTCTTTCTAAAATATAAAATAAAAACGAAGTTATTTTTTACCAAGACACTGATAAAAAATCGTTGTATAGCCTCGTCAACATGCTGGCTCAAGCATATACTATATTCTTTCTCTGAAACTATTTTTTGATCACGCCCTAGCGTGAAATAAAAAAGAATGAGTTTATTTGGTTGTTGAAGAATAAATATTGGTATTAGGCTAAGGATGCGGAATTATTTTTATCGAGATGATTTATAAAAATCGTTTCATAGCAAAGACTACGGAACTATTTTTTAAAGAAGTACTCTTAAAAAAGAACATGTATATCAAGCTAAATTATAACTTCATTTGCATATTACGCCAATTATAGCCCTAAAATATCCCATTTCTATTGCTATATTTGTAATTAGAACTTATTTTATACTATGTTATTTATTACACTTTTATTGGTTTTATTAAATGGTTTTTTTGTGGCTGCAGAATTTGCATTAGTAAAAGTTAGAGGCTCTCAATTAGATATTAAAGTACAAAAAGGCAGTACAAGAGCTAAACTTGCTAAATCATTACTCGGTAAGTTAGATGCTTATTTATCTGCTACACAATTAGGTATCACGTTAGCATCTTTAGCATTAGGAGCAGTTGGAGAAGAGACCATATCACATATTGTTGTTCGCTTTTTTGAAAAATCAGGTTGGCAAGTTAATCCTTTAACCGTTCATAGTATTTCGTTACCAATTGCTTTAACGTTGCTTACCTTTTTTCATGTAACTATAGGCGAGCAAATCCCTAAAATGATTGGCATTAAATATTCTATGGATACTATTTTATTTGTATCATGGCCTTTAAAAATATTTTACGCTGTATTTAGTCCATTTATATGGCTGTTAAACAAATCATCTAATTTAATTTTACGTGTATTAGGTATTAAAAAAATAGGCGATGATGATGTGCATACTGAAGAAGAGCTACGATTAATCTTAACAGAAAGTGAAGAAGGTGGTGCTATTAAACCAAGCGAAAACGAATTAATTCAAAATGTATTTGATTTTGATGATCGATTAGTAAAACAAATTATGGTGCCTCAAAACCGTGTGTCTGCGTTAGATGTGGAGCTCGGCAGAAACGAAATGATTAAAGTGGTAATTGACGAGGGTTATTCTCGTTTGCCAGTTTATTTAGGAGATATAGATAATGTAATTGGAATAGTTCACTCTAAAGATTTACTAAAAGCAGTAATTGATAATAAATTCAAAACAATCAGAGATATTATGCGACCTGCACATTTTATTCCTGAAAGCATGCACGTTAATAATTTGTTACGTGATTTTCAAAAATTACATATTCAAATGGCTATTGTTACCAATGAGTTTGGAGCAACTGCTGGTGTTGTGACGATGGAAGATATTATTGAAGAATTAGTTGGAGAAATACAAGACGAGCATGACGATGAAATTCCCACGGTTGAAAAGAAAAGCGAAACAGAATATATTGTTAACGCTCATATTAGTATTAGCGATGTAAACGAAGCTTTGCCGATGTCTTTACCCGAAAATCCTAAATACGAAACAGTATCAGGACTTATTAATTTTTTATGGGGACGTATACCTGCAGTTAATGAAAAAAGGCACTATGACGGTTACGAAATAACCATCCTTCAGCGTAAAAAACAAACAGTAGAACTTGTAAAATTGCGTGTTTTGGATGCTGACAAAGTGCAATAAAATTTTAATGAAATAAATAGGTTACGTTTTCTCAAAAAAAAATTAAACCACATAGTAACACAGAAAATTAGATGGCTAAAAAGATTAATATAGAAAACTTACGTTTTACATATAGTAATCTATGTGCAAAGCAAGGCTCTTATACTATCTCTTTTTTGAGAATTTCAATCTATGTTTCTATGTGTTTTAAAAACAATTTCAAATTTACGCATGTCTTTAAAACTTTAATCATTTGTATCTCACTGGTAACGTTTGTGTCTTGTGGTAATGAGGATGATGACGAGGTTTATACACCTAAACCAAAAGGTTATTATAGAATTGATTTTCCTGAAAAAAAATATATGGTATATGATAGTACTTGCCCATATAGCTTCGAAATCCCTACCTATTCATTCATTAACAACGACAAGCATTTAGGTGCAGATCCTTGTTGGTTAAATATTAACTTTCCTCAGTTCAATGCGCAAATACATTTGAGTTATAAAATTGTGACGAATAATTTAGATACTATTTTAAGTCAAAGCCGCGATTTCGCAATTAAACATCAAATAAAAGCCACCGGACTTGATGAAACCGTTATCATAAGAGACAGTGCGCGCGTATATGGATTAGTGTACGACATTAGCGGAAATACTGCCTCTAACATTCAATTTTATTTGACTGATAGCACACATAATTTTATGAGGGGTGCTTTATATTTTAATGCCGTTCCAAACATCGATTCTCAAAAAGTAGTGGTTGATTTTATTCGTAAAGACATTGAACATTTAATTACAACCTTTAAGTGGAAAAATGTTTCTAATCTAAAAAAATAATGGCATGAGTTTTTTTGAAGGGTTTTATAAAGCCATAGCTAACTCATTTAAAGGGTTTATTATTATCTTCGAAAAAGGATTATGGCCATATTTATTTTATCCTCTTATATTATGGCTCATCATGTGGGGCTTTAGTATATGGGTTTTCGCAAGTATGGCGGGTCAAATAGCCGAAACAATTAATGAGAAATTAAGTATAAATGATATCCCAGATACAGGCGCTTGGTTATCCTTTGCGAAACCTTTTTTAACAGGCTATTTTAGCGTTATCATTGCTTGGATTTTGAAACTTATTTTTATCGTTATATCAAGTACGTTTTCTAGGTATTTAATTTTGATCTTTTTATCACCTTTATTTGCCCTACTTTCAGAATCATTAGAAGAAAAAACAACAGGAAACAAACACCCATTTCTTGCCGCACAATTAGTAAAAGATATTTTTAGAGGTATTGGTATGAGCTTACGTAATATGTTATTCGAATATGCTATAATGGCACTGAGTTTTATGGTAACTATATTCTTTCCACCATTAATAGTCGTTACAGCGCCATTACTCTTCTTTATTTCCTGGTACTTTATTGGGTTTACAATGCTCGATTATAATTTTGAGCGACATAAAATGTCTATTTCTCAGAGCATCCATTTTGCACGTAAAAATAAAGGTACAGCTTGTGGCATTGGTTCAATCTATTATTTTTTGATGTTGTTGCCATCTGTGATAGGAATAATTTTTGCTCCGGTAATAGCCGTTGTAGGCGCTACCATTTGTTTTTTGCAGATTAAAAATGAAAACACATTCGCTAAAAATTAAATTATGCATTCTATATCCATCGTTAATTATTATAACACAACCCCATTTCTATTTGGTTTAAATCGTAGTACCTTAAAAAATCAATTAGATATACAGCTTGATATACCAAGTGTTTGCGCTCAAAAATTAAAAAA
>JAYVDU010000348.1:0-3943 GCA_043749245.1 Bacteroidota bacterium
TATTGTTCGCCCTACAAGTGAAGCAATTATTTGGAATACTTACAAAGGTTGGATACAATCTTACCGTGATTTACCTTTGTTAATTAACCAATGGGCTAATGTGGTTCGTTGGGAAATGCGTACACGATTGTTTTTACGTACAGCTGAATTCCTATGGCAAGAGGGGCATACAGCCCATGCTACTAAAGAAGAAGCTATCACAGAAACGAAACAAATGTTAGATGTGTATGCCGATTTTGTTGAAAATTGGATGGCCGTACCAGTTGTAAAAGGAGTGAAAACTGCGAGTGAGCGTTTTGCCGGTGCAGATGACACTTACTGTATTGAAGCCTTAATGCAAGATGGAAAAGCCTTACAGGCGGGCACATCACATTTTTTAGGGCAAAATTTCGCTAAAGCATTTGATGTTAAATTTGTAACTAAGGAAAATAAACAAGAATTTGTGTGGGCTACCTCATGGGGGGTATCTACTCGTTTAATGGGTGCTTTAATTATGAGCCATAGTGATGATAATGGATTAGTTATTCCTCCAAAATTAGCACCTAATCAGGTGGTGATTATACCTATTTATAAGGGCGATGAAGGTTTAGCGAAAGTAAGTGAAGTGGCTTTGCAAATAAAAGCAAAATTAAATGCTAAAGGAATTAGTGTAAAATACGATAATAGAGATACGCAACGTCCAGGTTGGAAATTTGCGGAATACGAATTAAAAGGTGTACCTGTGCGCATTGCCATTGGTGAGCGTGATTTGGCTAATGGAACAGTTGAAATTGCACGCAGAGATACCTTAACTAAGGAAACGGTTAGTATTGAAGGTATAGATGTTTTAATTGAAAAATTATTAATAGATATCCAGACTAATTTATTTGAATGCGCTAAACAACGTACTCAACATTTAACCACTAAAGTAAATTCATATGAAGAATTTAAAAAAGTGTTAGATGAAAAAACAGGCTTTGTATTAGCTCACTGGGATGGAACTCCTGAAACAGAGGAGAAAATTAAAGAACAAACGAAAGCAACCATTCGTTGTATTCCTCTGAATAATGAGCAGGAAGCTGGAGTATGCATATACAGCGGAAAACCTAGTATCCAAAGAGTTTTGTTTGCAAGAGCCTATTAATTTACGCTGCATTATAATTTTTATTCCCTAATTCAAATAACGACCTAACTCATTTAGGTCGTTATTTATTTGTATTTAGACGGAGATTTTCATACATTTAACCTCACATCCAACCATATTTTTTTATCATATTTAGTTACTTTAATGAAAAAAACAATACTCTTTATTAACTTATTTTTCATCACTCAATTTACATTTTCTCAAGTATTTTGGACAGAAACTTTTGGTACAGGATGTAACCAAGCTCAATCGGCAATTGGATTTAATTCAGGTAATGGTTTATGGAGTATTACCTCAACGGGATTAAATCAATCATTTTCTAATTTTTGGTATGTAAGTGCCGCCGAATCAGGAATGGGAGTTGGTAATTGTGGAGATGGCTGTTTAGGAACAGGTACAACTAACCAAACCTTACACATAAGTAATGTTACAGGCTCTCCTTCAGCTTTCATTTTTTGTCCAACAGGTGATTGTGGCGCGGCGTACGATGCTGGTTCGGGAACAAATGCAGTAACCACGAATAAAAGGGCGGAAAGTCCAACAATTAATTGTACAGGAAAATCGAATATTACACTAACTTTTAGTTACATTATGGGGGCTAATCCCCCTACGGATGCTGCAACCGTGATGTATTTTGATGGGGTTACTTGGACTCAAATTTCAGCACCACCATCTACAAATAATGCAAGTTGTGGAGGTCAGGGTTTGTGGACCGCATATACCATTGCTCTTCCAGCATCTGCAAATAACAATCCTAATGTGAAAGTTGGATTTAATTGGGTCAATATTGATGGTAATGCGGCAGCATCAGATCCATCTTTTGCGGTTGATGATATTACGCTTTCAACAGTTGCAATTGCTCCTACACTTTCACTTCCATCGCCTGTTTGTGTATCTAATGTTATTAATGCTTCGTTTTCATCTACGTTAGCACTCACTTATTCATGGTCTGCTACATCTGCAAATGTCGTATTTTCTCCCGCCAATAGTGGAACTACAGCCATTTCATTTACAGCACCAGGAACATACACTGTTTCTCTAACTGTTTGTTCAGGAACAACTTGCTCTACAGGCTCTTCTTCCATTCAAGTTATAGCAACTCCAACTATTAATGTTACAGCATCACCGACAGTAGTTTGTGCCCCAGGATCTTCAACCTTAACAGCTACTGGCGGACCAAGTGCATCTTCGTATTCATGGACAGCTTCTTCAGGACCAGCAATTTCGAATACAAATATCGCCGTGGTTTCACCTACCGCAACTACTAATTATACAGTTTTAACGAGCGTGCCAGGTTGTACAACAGGTGTGACATTTAACGTACCCGTGTCTCCCTCGCCTACAATTACTGTAACACCAAATTCAGGAATTTGTAATGGGCAAACGATTAATTTAATTTCCGGAGGAGGTACTACCTATACGTGGTCACCTGCGTCATCGCTTAATACATCGAATGGTTCTTTGGTTATTGCATCTCCGACAGTAACAACAACTTATACCGTAGTAGGGTTTAATGGTGTTTGCACTAATACAGCGGCTGTTACGGTTAGTGTCAATGCATCGGCCTTTGTTACTATAACTCCAACCAACACAACTATTTGTGTTGGTCAGTCGGCAAACTTAACAGCAGCAGGAGGTAGTACATATACCTGGACTGCCTCGTCAGGTTCCAACCCACCTAATTTAGCAAACGTTACGGTTACTCCATCAATAACTACCACTTATACAGTTTTAACAGGTGCTGGTACTTGCACTGCTACGGCGATTGCTAGCGTAAGCGTTGCGCCTGCTTTTACTTTAACATCATCTCCAAGTAATACTACTATTTGTGGAGGCGGTTCAGGAACAAACTTAACGGGTTCTGGAGGAGTGTCATATACATGGTCTCCTGCCTCAGGTTTAAGTTCAGTAACAGGATCTAACGTTACTGCAAATCCTACGGTTAGTAAAACTTATACATTATTGGGTTCTAATGGAGTATGCACAAATTCAGCAACATCAACCGTAAGCGTAACTATTATTAGCGCTACAATAACAGCTAGTTCAATTAATTATTGTACAGGGGCTTCTCCTGTTTCTTTAACCGGAAGTGGAGGCACTACTTATTCGTGGTCGCCCTCAGCAGGACTAAGCTCTTCAAGTGGAGCTGTAGTTTCGGCTACACCTTCTGTAACAACAATATATAGTTTAACAGCAACTACTGGAGCTTGTTCGTCATTGAAAACAATTACCATAACAGTTCCGGCAGCCAGTTCTATCAGTGTTGTTTCTTCAGGAACTTTAATTTGTTCTGGTAGTTCCGGTACAACTTTAACGGCTAGTGGGGCTTCTACTTATACTTGGATGCCAGGATCGGTAACTACAGCTAGTAATGCGGTTAATCCACCATCTTCAACTACTTATACAATTGTAGGTCAAACGGCTTCAGGGTGTATTGCTTTTCCTGCTTTAATAACGGTGAGTGTTACCCCGTCTATTACACCAACATTAACAGCAAGTAATGCAACCGTTTGCTTAACTAAAACTATTTCTATTAGTGCTACTCCAACCGGGGTAGGGATAACTTATACATGGTCGCCAAGCGCTGCTATACAAGGATCTATAAATACATTTAGTATTATTGCAAAGCCTACCACAACTGCTACAATTATTTACACATTAACATTATCTAATGGTTTATGTGTGAATACTAAAACAATTAGTATTCAAGTGTTTAATTGCAATCCTCCGATAGCTAGTTTTACAACATTAACGAATGATAGTATTTGCACAGGAGGTTGTGTCACTTTTACGTCAACTACATCAGGAAGTGCACCTATT
>JAYVDU010000349.1:0-12470 GCA_043749245.1 Bacteroidota bacterium
ACTGGGCATCATAACCCCAGACTTAAGTCTGGGGTTACTAAATGTATCCCATTCATTTTGTGGACTTTAGTCCACTATCTCGGACAACAGTGATAAAATAATTAGGGTTAATACCAACTATGTTAATACATAGTCCATTTTGAACAACAAAGGCACATAGGAAACATAGGTTAAATAAGCGTTCTATGTGAACTATGTAATCTATGTGGTTTGGACTATTTATTTATTATGAATGGTCTAATTTGCCCCCGTTTATAGCTAATTAGATGGCATCACCTTTAAATTCGTTCACTCATTTTAACATTCATCAAATCAACTAAAGCTAATTTGATTAATTGCGAAACTGTAAAAGCTATATATACAAAACACCCCGAAGATTTTAACCTACGGGGTGTTTTATACTAAAAAAGAAATTTTTGGTAGTAATTTGTGCTTGCAAAAAAACGGAGTTTCTGATAAGAAATTGTAGTTTTCTTGCTTACAGTAATTATAATTTAATTAATCGTGCCACTGATTTTTGTTTACCATCTGTTACCTCTACAATGTATGCTCCATTTGCTAAAGACGAAAAATCGTATACCTTAGAGAAGTTTTCAGTTAGCTTGATGGTCTCCGTTTTAACTATGTTTCCAAGGATATCGTATACATTAATAACCGTGTTATCAGTATCTAAATAATGAGCAGCTGTAACATCTATTTTAACTGAACTTGAAAACGGATTAGGATACAATTGAAGTGTTAATCCGGCAGAATTAGCGTATTGATTTAATCCGGTTATAGTAGCTGTAATGGTGAAGTTTTTATCATTTAAATCAAAAAAGATATTACCAACGCTTTCAACTTTTACACGGCAAGTAGTACTTGTTATTGTTAAACTTGGCATTGTCACTATTTCTGTGCCGTCGTTAGGTGTGTTAGCCAGTACCAATGAGTATGTTAGGCCAGCGTTACTACTTACATAAATATTAACATTAGCACAATTTACAGGAGCAGCATTTGTTCCATTTACATTCCACGTAATAGTTTGTGAAGAGCTGCCAGGATATGAAATACCGGTGGTGCTTTGTGATGTTACTGCAAAAGGCCCTGTAGCACTTACGGTGATTGTAGAAACGGCGTAGCATAAGCCGCCGCCACCCATTTTGTTATCACGAGCCGTTAATCTGAATTTAAGAGTTTGTGCAGTGTTTGGTAAGAATTCGCCTAATACTGTTGTGTATGATGCCGCACCTGCTAGGATGGAGCTCAATTTAGGAAACAATCGGGTTGGAGAAGTTGTTGGATTATACGATCTAAAAAAAGGTTTAGTGCCAGAATTCCAGGCGCCAAAAGCAGTTGCCGCATCAGCTTCTTCCCATTGGTAGGTTAAAGCATCTCCATCAACATCTGTGGCAGATCCGGTTAAAGAGAAAGGTGTGCTTGAAGGTATTACATAACTAGCGCTTCCTGTTACTACAGGCGCATGGTTACCAGTAGCCGTATTTACAGGGCAACTATTGCCTGTTCCTGTATTACTGTATGCCATAATTTCATCAAAATTAACAGAGTGAAAATAGGCGATGCTATGTGGTGCTAAATCGTCAGTACTACAAATTCCTGCATAAGCCATAATAGATACACCACTGCCAGGCTCCATCGATGTTGATAAATTTCCATTTCCACCGCACGAACCTAAAGCCGATTTGAATGAATGGTCTCCACCAAACTGATGTCCCATTTCGTGAGCTACATAATCAATATCATAAGGATCTCCAACAGGACTTGGACTGCCAGTAATACCACTCGCTTTTGAAAATGTGTTACACACACAGCCTAACTGAGCTAATCCGCCACCGCCAGTACTGAATGTATGACCGATATCAAAATTAGCAGAACCAATAGTATTTGTAATCACGCTTTGACTTTTACTAATTAATGCACTGGCATTATTATTATCACTTGCTGTAAAACCTGTTCCAGATGTTGTAAATAAAACCAAAGTAGTTGTAGACACTAATACCATACGAATTGCAGCTTCTGTTTCATAAACGCCATCCACACGGTTAACAGATGTAACGACTTTAGCTAATGTTTGAGCTGTTGTTGGAGTAGCGCTTCCAGTTGCAGCAACGGCGTACTCTCCTGTACAAGCTATTGCTAAACGGTAGGTTCTTAAGTTAGTACCTGCACAAATTTGAACAGTTGGAGCACTTACTTTTTGTGTTGAATTATTTTCTCCAATTGCGCCTTCGCAAATACCTCTGTCAATAAATGGCTTTTCAAAATCAGACGTGTAATACGAAATATAATCTGCTGTATTCCATTTACAATATGGGTCAATGTAAGCATCACCATTTGGGCTACGAACCATTCCATGAAAACCAAATTCAGTAACATCTAATTTGCCACTTGCATAAATGTCGTCAATACCATGTATGCTATACGTTTTTATATGCTGATAACTTGCTTGTAACGCCTCGTCCATTACTGGAGATTCTACAACCGAAAAATGTTCTATTTTTCCATTAGGCATAGGTAATTCAACAATAACAGAAGAGTTTTTAACCAACACCATTTTATCTGATGGAGCAGTAGCTAATAACGCCTTCAAATTAGTCATATCTAAATGAAATGTTTTGTAAGTGTTTGGAACGATATCTCGTTTGCCGGTTACACTTATTTTAGTTTCATTAATCGGTTGCCAAAATACCAGGTTTGACTGGGCTTTGAACGTTAGTGATGAAATTAAAATAGCTGAAAGAATAACTGTTTTTTTCATAATTTTTACGTTTGTATGATGTTTTAATAAATTGTTGTTTAGTTATAATGAAGTTAGTGAACTAAAGTGAAGTGTCAAATTATTGTAAAGGGTATTTTGTTTCGTTAAAAACGTAATCATAAAATTACCTTTATCGAAACTTTTCATTGATTTAACTGACGAATTACTTTTTTTGTAGTAAAAAAATAGCATTTCTGATGCTATATATAA
The DNA here is from genome assembly GCA_043749245.1 of Bacteroidota bacterium. Taxonomy (GTDB): domain Bacteria; phylum Bacteroidota; class Bacteroidia; order B-17B0; family Aurantibacillaceae; genus UBA4416. Next base: position 2,969 of record JAYVDU010000349.1, read on the forward strand.
ATCGTAAATTCTGTAGCAATTCTGATTTTTAAAAATATATGCTTCAAAATAACATCGATTTAGTATAATCAAATAGATTGGTTTTCAAAAAGTTGAGTTTTTATAAAGTTCTATGATTTTGTTTTTTTAACAATTATCTTTCTTTATACTAACTTTAGTCATATAGTTTAAATGTAAAATAGATTATATTTGTTTATTATTAATTTTTAAATAAACTCAACAAATGAAAAAAGTATTTTTAATGTTAGCTTTCGCTGGATTAGTAGGAAGCGTATCCGCATCAGTTAAAACAACTGGTGATGACGAAAAAGATAAAACAAAAAAAGAGTGCAAAAAAGACGGAAAGGCTTGTTGCAAAGAAAAAGCTGGAGCAGAAGGCAAATCTTGTTCAGGTGATGCAAAAACAGGAGAGAAAAAAGCTTGTTGTAAAGACAAAAAAGTAACTGAAACTAAAGTAACTGAAACTAAAACTAAGTAATTTTTATTTCAGAAATATAAAAAAGCTCATTCAATTTATATTGAATGAGTTTTTTTATGAAGTTTAAAAATATTACTATCTTTCGTTAATTATGATTTTTTTGGGCGATGAATATTCTCAAGTAACTGGTTTTATTAGTCAAATAAGGCTTATTTCAAACGAACGTGAAGAAGAATTTAATCAGTTGTTAAAAGAGCTGATTACAAAAAAATCTGTTGATGAAAATTTTAAAAAAGAATTATCTGATTTTTTTTTATTAGTATTTGAAAGCGCATTTTTTGTAAGTGCTTTTGCTGATAATGGTATCAATTCTAATCTGGGTTTTTTTCCAGAATTAGCAAAACGGATTAAACATAAATTATTGCCTATTAATTCGCAGGAAAATGAATTAAGTCATTTTATAAATTTTGCATTTAATAAACAAATGGATTATGTATGGCTTCAAAAAATTAATTATTCGAGTTGGGAAGCAATTATCAAATTGGTTGATACAAATCAGTTTCAAAATCATTCTAAAAAACTGGCACAACAAATTTATAATGCCATTATTATTTTATGCCATAGATTAACCACCGTTGGCATCGACCCCTATTTAGTAAGCAAATTGCCTGAAATTGATGATAGTACTTCACCTTTTTTTGAGTTAAATAACCAGGTATCTGTATTTGTAAAAAAACATTTAGATAACAGGGGATTAGACATTTGTGAGGATGAGTTACAGTTGGTTTTAAAAACAATTAACGGTGTAGAAACTATTTTCAAAGAAATTCAATCTAAGAAAGATGAATTAGGTACGAGTTTGCATTTAACTTTTTTATTAAAACGAGCGCAACAACATGTTGATAGAATTAGGTTACTCCTAAACTTATTTATTACAAAACAAGCTAGCAATAGGGTTTTAACAGCTTCGTGTTTAATTACAGAATTAGTAAAAGCAGAACAAACAAAAAACAACATTGGGCAATTTATCAAAGAAAACACCAATTTATTAGCTTATAGAATTATAAGCCATACGTCAAAAAAAGGGGAGCATTACATTGGATTTTCTAAGAAAGAAAATTATGCATTATTTAAGTCGGCAATGGGTGGTGGCTTGGTTGTAGTGTTTTTGGTTTACATCAAACATCTAATTCATCACTTACATGTGTCGTTGTTTTTTGAAGGCTTTTTGTTTGGTTTGAATTATGCGTTAGGCTTTGTGTTTATGCACTTAGCTCATTTAACTTTAGCAACCAAACAACCTGCTATGACAGCCTCTTATATTGCTGAAAGTATTGGAAATAAAAAAGAAGATGGTAGTAATCTTATACCGTGGCATGTATTCAAACAAATTATTCGTAGCCAATTTATATCATTAATAGGTAATTTGATTGTTGTATTGCCAGTTTGTTTTTTATCAGCGTGGCTTATTAATAAATATGCTTATTATTCTATTTTTAATTATACCGAATCTAAATCTCATTTAATTTCCAATCATCCATTGTATAGTGCTTCCCTTATTTATGCTTGTATCGCCGGGGTATTTTTATCGCTGTCAGGAATTGTTATTGGCTATATTGATAACAAAGTTGTGTACTCCGAAATCCCTACAAGAATTATTAAACATCCTAAATTAGTCAGATGGTATAGTTTAGAAAAACGTCAGAAAATAGGAGCCTTTATTGAAAAGAATTTAGGGGCTATTATTGGTAATTTATTTTTAGGGTTTTGTTTGGGAATGGCAGGGAGCATTGGTAAATTTATAGGTATCCCTTTTGACATTAGACACATTACGATTTCTGCAGGTAATTTTGGTATTGCATTAGGCAGTGATAATGCATACCACTTAGACCTAATTCTAACGGTATTTATCTGTATATTACTGATAGGCTTGATTAATATTGCTTCTAGTTTTTTGATTTCATTTGTTTTAGCTTGCCGTTCAAGAGATTTATCGTGGAAACAATCTCTGAAAATATTAATCGGGCTATCAGAAAAAGGGCTATAAGTTTTTAAACTATTGGAAATCAAGTTTGAAAACCCAACTATTATTGCTTTATTTGTTTAACTGATTTAAAACATTAATTACATATGAAATAGCCATGTGCCAAAACGCACAAACACAAATAAAGATACATGGCGTATTCCATATGACAACTAAAAAACAATAAAATCTACATATGAAAGTTGGCATTCCATCAGAAATATTTCCAAACGAATTAAGAGTTGCCGCAACTCCAAAAACTGTTAAGCGACTGCAAAAGCAAGGTTTTGAAGTTTATATTCAGCATAATGCTGGAGTAAAAGCGAATTTTTCTGATAAAGACTTTGAAGAAGCTGGAGCTAAAATAGTTCAAACAGCGGCTGATATATATGGTAACTCAGATATAGTATTGAAGGTAAAAGAACCTTCGATGGAAGAGGTGGATATGATGAAAGAAGGTTTGGTAATGTTGAGCTATTTATGGCCCGCACAAAATCAACCTTTACTACAAAAATTAGCAGATAAAAAAGTAAATGCTGTGGCGATGGATGCGATTCCTCGTATATCAAGAGCACAAAAAATGGATGTATTGTCATCAATGGCAAACATTGCAGGATACAGATCTGTAATCGAAGGATCCTTTTACTTTGGAAGATTTTTAAATGGCCAAATTACAGCTGCAGGTAAAGTAGAACCAGCAAAGGTTTTGGTAATAGGGGCGGGAGTAGCCGGACTTGCGGCTATTGGCGCTGCTAATTCATTAGGCGCTATTGTTAGAGCATTTGATACCCGTAAAGAAGTTGCAGAACAAATTGAATCAATGGGTGCGCAGTTTTTAACTGTTGAAATCGAAGAAGATGGCGCTACATCATCAGGTTACTCAAAAGAAATGAGTAAGGAGTTTATTGATGCTGAAATGAAATTGTTTTTAGAGCAAGCTAAAGAAGTTGATATCGTTATTACAACAGCACAAATACCTGGCCGACCTGCTCCTAAATTATGGATGGATTACCATGTAGCTGCCATGAAACCGGGTTCGGTTATTGTTGACTTAGCAGCGTCAACTGGCGGTAACTGCGGTCTTACCAGGAACGGAGAAGTATACACAACCGACAATGGTGTTACAATGGTTGGTAAATTAAATCAACTGCCTAGCCAAGCTTCACAATTATATGGTAATAACTTATGTCACTTATTAGATGACATGGGTAAAGCAGAAAAATGGAAAATTGACATGGAAGATGCTGTTGTTTCAAGAGCAATGGTAACTTATAATGGTAAAATTAATTGGCCACCTGCGCCTCTTCCAGTGAGCCCTACAGCGGGCGGTGGTGCTAAAAAAACAGTTGTACCTACAGCAGAAGAAGTGAAAATATCTGATGCCGAAAAATCAAAAAAAGCATCTATCGCTATGTTTATACAATTAGCTGTAGTTGGCGCTTTATTGCTTTTTGTAGGAAAGTTTGCACCCCCAGAATTTATACAACACTTTACTGTATTTATATTAGCCGTGTTTGTAGGTTGGCAATTAATATCAAATGTGTCGCACTCATTGCATACTCCTTTAATGGCTGTAACCAATGCTATTAGCGGAATTATAGTTGTTGGTGGCTTACTACAAACTAAGGCTGATTTTTCGCAACCAATGGCTTTACCAATGACAATAATCGCATTCATTGCTATTTTGGTTGCCAGCATTAATATTGTGGGAGGATTTGTGGTTACTCATCGTATGTTGAACATGTTTAAAAAATAATGCTTCGGCAGGCTCAGCAACCATGCTTCGGCAGGCTAGTAACGATGCTTCAGTATCTCAACAAGCTCAATAACGGCACGCTCAGCAAAATTTTTCAACGAAACAAAATAATAAAACAATAAAAAGAGTTAAAAAAATATTATGGCAATAGGAATTCAAACAGCAGCATATTTATTTGCAAGTATCCTGTTTATTTTAAGTTTAGGAAGTTTATCTTCTCAAGAATCAGCAAAACGCGGTGTATTCTACGGTATCATAGGAATGGCAATTGCTATTTTAGCTACAGTACTAGGAGAAGGCGTGGCAGGACAAGTTTACATCATCATTGCCATCGCTATTGCTTCAGTAATTGGTTTAATGCTTGCCCGAAAAGTTGAAATGACTTCCATGCCGCAGTTAGTAGCTATCTTGCATAGTTTTGTCGGATTAGCAGCTGTGTTGGTTGGTTTTGGTTCTTATTTAGATCCCAAAACACAAATAACAATTGAAACGGATCCAATTAATGGATTATCACATGCTGAGCACATGATACACTTGGTTGAAGTATTTATAGGCATCTTTATTGGTGCCATCACTTTCACAGGTTCTATTATTGCATGGGGAAAATTAGAAGGTAAGGTTCGCAGTAAAGCATTAATGTATCCAGGCAGGCATGCTGTAAATATTGTGTTATTGATAGCCTGTATAGTATTAGGTGTTTTATTTGCACAGCAAGATGGCACAAGTGGCTTACTTTATTTATGCATTATGACGGCTATTGCTTGTTTTATTGGTGTGATGTTGGTAATGGCTATTGGTGGTGGTGATATGCCAGTAGTTGTTTCGATGTTAAACTCTTATTCGGGTTGGGCTGCATCGGCAGCAGGATTTATGTTGGGTAACGATTTATTAATTGTGACTGGCGCCTTAGTTGGTAGTTCAGGAGCGATCCTTTCTATACACATGTGTCATGCCATGAATCGTTCTTTCTTCTCAGTAATTTTAGGAGGCTTTGGAACACCTGCTGTTAAAGGCGAAGCTAAAGCCATTGAAGGCGAAGTAACGTCATTAAATCATGAAGAAGTTGCTGCCTTATTAAAAGAAGCTAAATCAGTTGTTATTGTGCCAGGTTACGGTATGGCAGTAGCTAAAGCGCAATACCCCATTTTTGAAATGGTACAAGTATTACGCAAAGCAGGTAAGAATGTTAGATTTGCCATACATCCAGTAGCTGGTCGTTTACCGGGCCACATGAATGTATTATTAGCAGAAGCAAACGTACCTTACGATATTGTTTTGGAAATGGACGAAATTAATGATGATATGCCTAAAACAGATGTAGTAATGGTAATTGGAGCTAATGATGTCGTAAATCCAAGTGCACAAGACGATCCCACAAGTTCTATTTACGGAATGCCAGTGATAGAAGTTTGGAAAGCAGAAAAAGTAATTATCATGAAACGCTCTATGTCGGCAGGTTATTCAGGAGAAGACAATCCTTTATTTTACAAACCAAATTCTGAAATGTTGTATGGAGATGCTAAGGATAGTGTAGAGAAAATCCTTGGGTTTTTAAAGGCTTAATTTAGTATACCAACTGAATTTATGTTTTATACCAATTTTGTTTCTAAAATATACAATAGAAACGAAATTATTTTTTAGCAAGACGATGATAAAAAACCGTTGTATCGGCTGAGATACGAGACTATTTTTTGATCACGCCTAAGCGCGAGATGAAAAAAATAAGTTTATTTAGAGTCTGCTCAGAAACTAAAAAACCGAGTAATATCAATACTTTTAAGATGTTTTCAATAAATCATCTGCAAGGTAAATAGTTGCAAAACGTTAGTAAATACGTTATATTAATCTGCATTAAAATTATGTTTACAGAGCCTGTCGAAGTATTGCATATATTGGAAAAGGTGTGGTAGGCGTTGCTAAATCGGTGTGAAATCCTAGTTTTTCCAGCGCAGCTGAAGCGTTGTATGTGCGAGGAATTGCGAAGCACTCATTTGCGCCAAATTATAAAACAATAAAAACGTTAATAAAAACGGATTTGGCGTTTTGGCTTGACTCCACGCGCTTGCTGGCTCAAATAAGCACTGCTTATTTCCACTGTTACTTTTTTTCGTCAAAGAAAAAAACGTAAAAAAGATGATTGAGTTTTTGAGTGAACCCTATTTATATTATATGATTGGTATAATTCTATTTTGATAAAATAGCATAAAAAAATCCCTCCGCCAGAAACGAAGGGATTTTAAAAAAACAGAAACAACTTATACTGCCATAATTTGTTTTGAATTACTATATGCACCGGCTCCCGTATTTCCTATGGCTGCATACCTAATATGTATAATAGTGCCCGGTATTTGGTTTTTAAATTCGATTTTACTTAAAGAATAAAAACCGATATTTTGCCAGTTAGTTGGGGCGCTGTCTAAAGCATATTGGTAAACAAATGCTTTATCAGCCTTTGTTCTTGGTACTCTTATTTGTATAGTCCCCGATCCAATGGCATCTAAGGTTAAATCAGTAACCGCATTGGGACCAGCGTTACTTGATACGGATAAACCAGCTGACAAAATAATGGAATCAGGATTTGGAAAGGTGTTACAAACCATGTCTACATGAGCTTTTACTAAGTTGCAAGCCATGACTAATATTCTTTCCTCTTCGTGCATCATACTCACATCAGCTGATGTGCCATTACTGGCAGTTACATTGGCGTTATGCGAATTGTCAATGAGCGTTTGCCAGGCACTATAACTTATTGGCATGGTTGCATTGGGAAAGTTACCGCTGTTTTGCATTCCATCTTTTACAGATTGAACTTTAATTACTTTTGCTTCGGGTGTTAGTTTAGATAAACCAAACACACATTTTGATTTCGTTTTCATAATGATAGGTTTTTAAATATTAAACATGTATTAATTTCATTACGCAATAATTAATGCGCACTAAAAATTATGTTGTAATGAAGTAAAAGTTATATCATTATTTTTATTTGAAATAAGTTAAACAAAGTCTGTGCCAAAACATTTTTTACGCTTGTTAAAATATATTAATACCACTAGCTTTTATAATTTAGTCTTCTGTCAGGCAAAGAGTTAAAATGTCGAAGTTCGTCATTGCGAGGAGGAACGACGAAGCAATCTCAAACCAAAACAGATTGCCGCGCTATCGCTCGCAATGACGACTCTAGGTCACATCGAGCGAAGTCGCGATGTTTGTGGTTTTCGACTTCGCTCGAACTGACACTCATAACATTAAACTATTTTATATAGGCTAATGGTATAACATAGCCAGTGTGAGTAATCATGCACTCGTACGATATATCAAGAACTCATTGCAGAATAACTTCTCTATATTGCGTTGCTAATTGGAGTAGCAAGTTCGTTATTCTTATGCACTAGGGTTTAGATAAACTTCTTTGAAAGAAGATAAATATTACCTCACTCAAGTTGATTTTTTTTGAAACGAGTTTGATAACATTTAAACTACGATAAACTATTTTGGAAAGAGATAAGCATGGTTTAAGTTAGGATAATTTTTTTTGTAATGAGGTGAATAGCATTTTACTCGAGATAAATTTTTTTGTAACGAATGAAATATCATCCAGGCTAAGTTAAACTTTTTTGAAGGAAGATGAATATCATCTGACTCAAGATAATTTTTTTTGTAATGAGTTGGATAGTATTTAAATTAAGATAAACTTTTTTGAAACGAGATGAGCATTATTTAAGCTAAGATAATTTTTTTTGAAACGATTTGGATACTATCTAGTTCAAGCTAAATTATTTTGAAATAAGTTGGACATCATTTAATTCAAGATATTTTTTTTTGTAACGAGATGCATATCATCAAACATGTGACAGACTGTTTTTGAAGCAAGATAGACAATACTTAAGTTAAGCTAAACTATTTTGAATGGAGATTAGATTTAAAGAGATTGTCCAGCTAATTGTGTAAAGGTAATGTCCGCGTATCTGCGTAAAGGTGTGTTGTATATTTTAATCCTATCAAGGTATAAAAGTAAGAAGTGATTTTATATGAAAGCCCAATCATTTATTAGCCAACTAAAACTTCATTTTATTGCCACTTTGTTTTTCGTATAAATGCCTCAACATAAATATTCCTGCCACAAAAAAGGGCAACTCAGGAATACGCAGTCGTACCAAAGAACCAAAATTGGCAACTGTTAACCCTACAGAAAATGCAAAAAAGAGCGAAAATAGCATACAGAATAATAGCATGGGATTTTTTTTAATTAAAGCAAAAAAATCGAAAACTTTTAATTTAAAAAGTAAAAAAACGGTTAAAATTAATAGGTATGTATTTTCTAAAGAGGATATTAACATCACTGCATTTCTCACGTCCCAAATACCAGGTCTGAATATACCTGAAAAAATAGCGATTGGAGCTTTTAATACTATACCACTCAAGCTGGCATCAAATTCCCCAATATCATATGTTTTACCTCCATAATAATCAGCTTTCATGTCTTTTTGAGTTACTACGGCTTTATCTAACACATTATCTAATTGATATTGTCCTAAATTATCGCCCATTTGATCTAAGGCGATATATCCTGTCAATCCGCCGATTCCAAGAATAACAGGAGTTGCCAGAAATCTAATAAAACTATGATTAATTTTTTTAACAAGGTTATTACTTAACCATAAAATAGAACCTGGCAGTAATGCAAAAAAGATGTAAGGCTTAATGGCTAAAATAATAAAAGCAGCAATTACTAAGTATAATCCATAAGATAGTTTTCTCTGCTTTTTTATAAAAAAATGATAGAAGGCATAAGTAAACCAGCCAACAGCTGAGAGTGTAAAAGAGTCTTTCATTAAGCCCGAACCCCAAAATACGCAAGAAGGGATGAATAAACAGGCTATGGCGAATTCTTTTTTTAATGCTGGAAATTCTTGTAAAAAAGTTTGGTATAATTTCCACATCCCTCCATATGTAAAACAAGCTACTAATACTGCCGTAGCAAAATAGGAATGACAACCTAATGTTACAATTGGCATTAGTAAACGTACTACAAAAAATGAATGATAATCTTTTGGCCAATAAACTGGATAACCAGTTAATTCATCAAATGAAAAATAATGATGACTGGCATCCCCTAACCAACCAATCCAAAAATCAGCTTGGTCTTTAAATATTAAATTGGCATAAGCAGAAGAAGTCTGGAAATAATTTATAGTGTCTCCTCCAGGATAGTAAAAAAAATAGACTAAGCCTAAAATGATTGCCCCGGAAATACGAACCATTAATCCTTTTGTAAAATAAGCATACTCTGGTTTTTCTCGTATAT
>JAYVDU010000350.1:0-3939 GCA_043749245.1 Bacteroidota bacterium
GTTAATTTATAATCGCCAGGTAGTTTGATATCAAATGCCAAATTACTTCTCCATATTTGAGGTAATTTAAAGTTCTTATCTATTAAGTCTACTTCTACACGATTAGGTTGATTCAATACATTGGTATTGAAATTTTGAAATGTTGTGGGATCAGTTGGTACATTTATTTTTGTTGGAGTTGAAGGCTTATAATCAAAAGCGCCATAATTAATACCGTTATTATAATAAGCATAACCTAACCACGCAAAAGGGATTCGTCCTGTAAAAATTCCACTTCCACCTCTGACAACTATTTTTTTATTCGATAAAACATCCCAATTAAATCCTATGCGTGGAGAAAGTAAAGGCTGGCCTAATACTTTACCACCAGTGTTTGACAATTGAGTATGAGTGTATGTACTTCCATAATTTTGATCTGTATTCGCATTTGCAACCAAATCACTTTTCGTAGGAGCTACTGGAACATCTGTATAATCAATTCTTAAACCAATAGTCGCTTTTAGATTATCACGCAAATTAATTTCATCTTGAGCATAAGCACTCAACATATATACATTAAACTTCGCTACTGGATTGTTGTAATTATTCGATCTCGAATCATCAGCTAAATTATATATAGATCTGATTCTGCCAGGTTTATTATTTAAAAAATCATTAAAATTATTATAATCTATTCGACCGTTCCATGAATTTATAAAACCATAATCAATCTGATATAATTCATTATGTGTTCCAAGGGTAATTACATGCCTTCCTTTATAAATTGTAACGTTATCAGTAATCTCAAATGTTTTTTGTCTCATATTAAAAATACCGGCTTCTCGATTATTCCCAATTAAAACCGTTCCTCCATTTACATTATTAATTTGTATTTGAGGGAATTGAGCTCCTGTGGGCTCTCTGTAATCATGAATTGTAGTATATCCTGCGATAAAACTATTAGATATTTTAGAATTAAATCGACTCTTTAATTCTAATACTGTTGAGTTGTTTACATTATTTTGAGTAAAATCATAATTACCAAATTGAAATTGAGTAGCTGAGCGTTCAAGATTTGATGACGAAGAAACCACATAATTATTTCTTAAACTTAATTGATGCTTACTACCTATATTCCAATCTAACCGGGCAAATAATTTATTACTTTTTGAAAATATGTTATAATCAGTTGTTGCACCTGCATTGTAAGTTCCATTGGGGTTATAGATACTACTTGGGTTATATGTACTGCTCTTTAAACTATCAGATATTTGATTTGCTATAGCTGTTGTCATAAACGAACCATTTTGCCCTGCACCATAAAATAATGGTTCGATTCGATTTGTGTTTTCATAATTTGTAAAAAAGAATAATTTGTCTTTGATAATCGGCAATCCAATTCTAAAACCTGCTTGATAATCCTGATAACTAATTGGCATTTTACTTCTATCTCCTACATTGTCAATTCCAGTTATAGCTGCACTTCTACCAAATCCATACACAGAACCACTAACTTGATTTGTTCCGCTTCTTGTAATAGCGTTGATACTTCCTCCTGTAAAATTTCCTAATTTAACATCGTAAGGAGCAATACTTACATTAATATCCTGAATGGCATCAAGACTAATTGGATTAGTTCTAGTGCTGCTCCCAGGCATATTTGAAGTTCCACCAACTCCACCTAAAGATGGGCTAAAACCAATAGCATCATTATTTATAGCACCGTCAACAGAAACGTTATTGTATCTAAAACTTGTTCCTGCAAAGGAGTTATTAGAACTTTGAGGTGTTAATTTTGTAAAGTCAGTAATGCTTCTTGTTAAGGTTGGCAAATTTTGAATTTGTTCTTTTCCAACTTTCGTTCCCGTACCAGTTTTATTATCATCTACACTCCCTGTAATTACGACTTCACTTAACTCTGCCCCACTTTCATCTAATTGAAAATTAATTCGTTGATTTTCACCTAAACTTAGATTAATATTATCTTGAACAGACTCTTTGTAACTTATAAACGAAACCTTAATCGTATAAGGCCCGCCTGAATTCATATTAGGAATAAAATATTTACCATTTAAATCCGAATTTATTGCATACTTAGACCCAGTTGGAACGTGTATGGCTAAAATAATTGCACCAGGTAAAACTTCCCCCTTCTTATCGGTTACTTTGCCATTAATTGAAGAACTTGTAATTTGAGCTTCAATTTTACTAAATTGAGAAAAAATAATTACTAATAGAATCGTTAATTGTTTGATTTTTTTCATGAAAATGCGGTTTTAAAAATTATAATTTTATTTTTGCTTTAAAGTGAAAAATAAAATCAAATTATAAAGACACAATGGTACAAGTGTAAATTTACTTTTCGCGAATAACAGGGGCTGATTCCTAAGTATAATTTCTTTAAAGAATGTATTGAATAGAACAGAAAAAAACTTTTAGCCCTAATAATTGTAGTTTTAATTAGTTGATATTTTTCTTTACGAATACAATCTTCATTATCTTCAAAAATTAACGTAGAATTTCTATCTTCAGAATTCCTATTTTTCCCGTTTAATTCGCATCTAACATCACTTTTAATACTTGAATTTGCTGATATAAGCAAGTTTTTAAAGAGTAAAAAAAATACGATTAATGTTAATATATTTAAAATATTTTTGTTGAATTTCACGAAGTCAAAATTACACGGACAAAGGCAATTAATAATTAAGACTACATTAAATAAATGTTAACTAAAAATAGTTTGATTGATTGATAGGAGGTTATGGTTTTGATACATATAATTAATTATTCTTTATAATTTTAAAAGCTACCTTTATTTAATGTTTTTGGTTTTAAATAAATTATTAATATTATATGTCTAACATGAGAATATTTAAACTTATCCTATTTATCTTTTTGTATTTTCAACAGTTTATAATTGCTCATGACACTCTTTCTCTTTCAAAAAATAGAAAAATAACTCTAGGTATTTCTTCTGTAGCTTTAACATCTGGTTCTTTGATTTACCTGAACCAAGCATGGTATCAACAATATAAAACATCTCAATTTCATTTTTTTAATGATAATAACGAATGGTTACAAATGGATAAATGCGGGCATACGCTTACTACATATCAAACAGGAAGACTGATGATGAATGCTATGGAATGGGCAGGGTATAATAAAAAGATACAATTAGTTATAGGTGGCCTAAGTGGTTTTGCTTATATGACAGCCATAGAAACAATGGATGGATATAGCCAAGGTTGGGGCTTTAGTTGGGGGGATGAAAGTGCTAATATCCTTGGAAGTGGATTGGCAATCGGGCAAAAAATTTTATGGAACGAACAACGAATTCAATTGAAATTTTCTTACTCTTCGTCTTCATTCGCTCAATATAATACAGACCTACTTGGCCAATCATTTTCAGAACAAATATTAAAAGATTATAATGGACAAACTTATTGGTTAAGCGTGAATCCGTCAACGTTTATGAAAACCGAAACTAAATTCCCGAAATGGTTAAACATAGCCTTTGGATATGGGGCTAATGGCATGATAGGTGCTGTTAATAATAATATTCCGATAAAAGATGTTAATGGGAATGTTTTATTTTTTAATCGTTATAGACAATTTTATTTTTCTCTTGATGCTGATTTAACTCGAATAAAAACAAAATCGAAAATATTAAAATCAATATTTTCATACATAAATATTATTAAAATACCATTTCCTAGTCTGGAATTAAGTGAAAATAAATTGAAATTTAATTATTACTAATATAACTTAGAATGAGTAACTAAAATAATAATAGAATTTTTCAAATCAAATAGACTTATGAAAAAAATTAGGAAAATGATTTACGTTATATTAAGAAGATAAATGCAAACAATTTTATGGAATAAATTGACTGCAGACTAACTATTAATTTTTGATAAATTTGCCTTCATACAAGGGAAACTGTCCTTTTGTAATTCTATA
>JAYVDU010000351.1:0-3936 GCA_043749245.1 Bacteroidota bacterium
CCTGAACCGATAACTGTAACTTTTTTTTTCATCTTTATGTAAACACCTGTCAAAAATTAAAGTTTAAACTTACGCAATTATTTATTGAGTTTATACTCGTTTGATAGGTGAGTTTAATCATATAGATAAGCAGGATTAATACATATATTTCGGAAAATAAATATAATTAGTCCCTGTATATTAGCTTCCAATGAACAAAATAGATTATGTTTAAAGAAAAAGTTGATTAGAACAAGAGCGCAGGCCTGTCAAAAATGCGAGCAGGGTTGGGGTGAAACGAGAATTCAAGAATTTAGCGGAGCGTAAAATTCGTAGAATTCCGAGAGGAGCGGGGCGCATATTTTTGACTTGATTTTTTGTTTCTTTTTGATTTAAGCAAAAAGAAAATAGAAAAAATCCATTAAAATTTTAGTACTGATGTAAAATCAATACCTTAGTTAAACAAAAAAATGAAACCACTTAAATACTCCATACTCATTTGTGCTCTTTGCATAGGCTTATTTATTTTGCTACCTAAGCACGAATCCCATTCGTGGGGATTTTACGGACATAAACGTATTAATCGAATGGCCGTATTTACGCTTCCGCCCGAAATGGTTACCTTTTACAAACAGCATATTGAGTTTATTACCAACCACGCTGTTGACCCTGATAAGCGACGTTACGGCGTTGAAGGCGAAGCACCAAGACATTATATTGATATAGATCATTACGGAGAACATGCCTTTGATTCTGTTCCTAAGTATTGGAAACAAGCAATTGCAAAATATACTGAAGATACCTTGATGGCGTATGGCATAGTGCCTTGGCAAATAGAAAAACATTATTATAAATTATTAAATGCCTTTAAGGATGAAAACGTAGATCGTATTTTACAGTATAGCACCGAAATAGGCCATTATATTGGCGATGCGCACGTGCCACTGCATACCACTGAAAATTATAACGGACAATTAACAGGACAACGAGGCATACACGGTTTTTGGGAAAGCAGAATTCCCGAAACCAAAGCCGAAGATTACGATTATTTTGTGGGCAGAGCGCAATACATTGAATCGCCCATTAAAATAGCCTGGAGCATTGTGTATGCAAGTCATTTGGCAGTGGATAGTGTGTTAAAGTTTGAAGCCTTATTGAATAGTAACTTTCCTTCGGATCAAAAATATGCTTACGAAAACAGAGGCAACGTGATGCAAAAAGTATATTCGGCGGACTATACCAACCGTTACGATTTAATGATTAAAGGTCAGGTAGAACGCCGCATGCGCGAAAGTATTATTATGGTAGGTAGTATGTGGTACACCGCTTGGGTAAATGCTGGCAAGCCTAACCTCGAAAAATTAGGCAAACAAGACTTAAGTGATTCCCTAAAAAATGTGTTGGCAAAGGACGAAGCATTGTACTTGGAACAAAAAAACAAAAGCGCTAAAGGGCACGAAGATTAAGATCATATTATTGTAACGATTTTTAAAACATGCCATTCTCATTTATTTTTTCTGATGGAAGCTTGCCCAAAATTCCAAAGTTCAGTAATTTTATCTTTTTCAAATCTAAAAATATGAATTATCGCTATCTCTTGATCGCTCAGTGTTTTAAGTACACGCGAGTGAACCTCCACTAAATCTCTATCTTCTAATGCTCTTTGTATTTCAAAATTTTTATTTGACTTTATTTTAGCTGATTCTTCCATTGCAATCTTCAAAGACGACCCATCACCTTTAAAGTATGCGTTATGATGTTTAAAATTAGACCCTGCTATTGTTTAAACGCTTCTCTTGATTCTCCTTTTGCAGAAAGTACTAAGAAGTTCTTTGCTATTTCTTTTCTTGTTGTAATGTATCTTTTTGATGTTATCTGCAAGATGTAATAGCATTAGGGCTGAACTTATTTAGATTATAGTTTAAATCTTTGTTTAATGAAACTCATATTCATAACGTATAAGCCTGATTGCAGACCCTTTACTTAAATATTCATATTTCTCAAGAGGTAGGCCATTTTTTTTATATTTATTAATAATTTGATTGATAATTTGTTTCTTGTCATTTTCTTCCCTAGTTGTTATTAGTTTTTTTTCTGCATTGTATTCACGAAATGTTTCTCTAGTGTTTTTCTTGTCGTTTGTTAAATAATCTTCCCAAGTACTAATCTTTGATGAATACTCGTCGTAAGAATATGAATAATTATATTTAATTTGCATTTCTTTTTTTTTGTTCATACAAACAAGTTCCAATAGATTTCCAGTTGAGTCATACTTACATTTAATAATATAACCATTAGGTTTAGTTATACTTTCTATAGGCTTTCCATCGGAGTTATATTTAATTATAGTTTCGTGATTATATTTCCAATTTTTTTCTCTGATTAAATTTCCCTTTTTATTGTAATAGTAGGCGTAATGTTCTATAGTGTCAAAATTACTAAATGCAATGTATTCAAACGGTCTATTTAAAGAATCATATTTATAGATTTCAAAACTAGAGGATTTTCTACTATCTTTATTAAAAGCACTATCTTTGTTAGGATAATACATTTCTCGTTTTATTATTTTATTAGAATTATTGTAATAAAAATATTCTTCATAATATAATGCCATTCGACAGCTATTTGGTAACGCATATGGACTGCAATAATTATTAGTCGTTAGTTGAATTAGATTCCCTTTAGAATCGTATTTTTTTATTTTTTTCGATGAGATATCCTCTGAGTCATAAAAATTAGTTCTATTGAGTTCATTTCCTAAAGTATCGAATTCTGATATTTCATTTAAATATTCTTTGTCAACTTCATTACTAGTAATATGATGATAGAAAATTTTTCTGATTTTGACTTTTTGTGAATGTATCTCTTTACTATCTGGATTCTCTATAAATGCAGAACCATATGACCAACCACTCATTTTAAAATACCAATCAACGGCTGTAATAATCGTCTGCCCATAAATTGGATTAAACAATATAAAGAAAATAAATATGTAAAATAGTTTTGTCATTCGGCCTGTCTAGTTGCTAACTATTAATTAATTACTAAGTCTCATGAAAAATCACAAAAGCTTATCTAATCAAATATAACAAAAAATGTATTATGCCCTTTTTTTTCGCACATAGCTCCTCTCCCATAGACTTCAATCTGTGTTACCGCTAGAGGAGACATACTTAGGATAATCGTTCAAACTGAAAGCTCATAAAAAAAACAGCCACTAAATAGTAGCAGCTGTTTTTTGCGGAAAAAGAAAGTAGAACAAACTTAAATAACATGCACCATATAAGGGTCGCTGTAGGTTTGTTCCTCATCTTTTACAATAGCCTTAGCTCTAAACCAATATTTATTACCTACACTAAGCCCCGTAACTTGTATACTTGTGGTGTTTGTAATGCGTATTTGTTGCCAGGTATTAGTGTTAATGGGATCGTTAATCATTTCCCACACATAAGCAGCACCTTTTACATACACACAGGTTAAATCAACCGTGCCGCTTAGCTTGCCTTGTGTAGCAGTAAATACTTGCGATTTGCCAACACGAGTCATAGATAAGGCAAAGCCACTACTAACGGCTACTTCCTCATCGTCGTTACACTCTAGTTCTACCTGAGCTTTTAAAGCATACAATACTTTTTCGAGTTGTATTTCTTTAGCTTTAATTGCAATAGCGCTGGGATTTGGTGCTTTTATGGCGGCATCCAAGTCGTTAGTGGCTGTAAGAAGTAAAGGAAGTAAAGATGCACAATTAGGCAATTTACTATTACCTGCTATATTGTTATACACATTAGTAGCAAATACAACTTTGTCACTGTGGTCGAGTCCTTTATAGAATAAGGACAATTTTACACGTTTCATATTGAAATTATTTAAAAATGAATCATTAATACACAAGTCTGATGAGTAAACAAGTTAGACTTTAAGAAGCTTGTCCATGCAGTTTTTAATTTTTAAAAAACC
>JAYVDU010000352.1:0-3928 GCA_043749245.1 Bacteroidota bacterium
GGGTTTTGTGGAATTACTTTAAAATACCGTGCGCTCAAAATTAATATAACCTTTGTAGGTTATTGATTTTATTAAATTTTTAATAAAATGAGCGAACCCTAAGTAAGTAATTTTCTAAAGCTAATAGTTAATGTAAACAAATAAACACATCTTAAATTAATAAATTTCTCTACAAACTAAAAAATCGATTACCTAACTGTACAAATTAAATAATCGACTTTAAATATTTTGTTTAAAACTTATTCTTTGATCAATTTAATAAAGCGTTGGCCATTAGATGATACTACTCTAATCATATACATTCCCTTTGATAGATTAGCAAGAGGCAACTCCGTAGTTTCTGCATTTGGTTTTTCTGTTAATAGTAAGTGTCCAATCATATCGTATAATTCAATCGTATAATTATTTATTAGTGATGATTCGATAGTTACATATAATAATTCATTTACAGGATTAGGGTAAATTGAAATAGATGGTGCACTGTTAGATTCTGCAATTCCAGTACATAATCCTACACTTACTGTATGACTAGATATTGCTGAACAACCCGCAGTATTACTATATGAATACGTAATAGTAAATGTGCCAACACCTGATGCAGATGGATTGAATGTAGAACCACTTACGCCAGTACCCGAATAAACACCACCAGCAGGGCTACCATTTAATGCCTGTGTAGCGCTATTTAAACACAATGGACCAGTAATAGAAGATAATGTTACTGTTGGTAAAGCATTAACCGTTACGGTTGTTGTTTTTACAGCTGAAGATACGCATCCTATAAGATTTCCAGATACTGTATAAACAGTAGTACTTGTTGGATTTACAGTAATACCAGGTGTATTAGCTCCTGTATTCCATGTGTATGAAGTAACACCCGATGCCGTTAAGCTTGCAGATGAACCAACACAAATAGAAGTTGAATTAACAGTAATTGCTGGTGCACTGCCAACTACAATGCTTGCAGTTGCTGTTTTAACACAACCAGCAACCGATGTTCCTGTAACTGTATATGTTGTATTGGTTGTTGGACTTGCAGTTAAATTAGCAGTTGTAGCACCTGTATTCCAAGCATACGTATTAGCGCCACTCGCACTTAACGTTGCTGTTGAACTAGCGCATATAGTAGTTGAATTAACAGCAATTGTTGGTAAAGCATTAACAGTAACACTTACTATTTTGGTATTGCTACAACCTAATGTTGTTCCTGTTACCGTATAATTTGTAGAGGCAGTTGGCATAACAGATATAGATGGCGTTGTAGCTCCTGTGTTCCAATTGTAAGATATTGCTCCTGATGCCGTCAAGTTTATCATACCTCCTGAACAAATAGTTGCATTATTAGCAGCAACCACTGGAGATGTATTAACAGTAACACTTAATGTTTTGGTATTGGTGCATCCACTTGCATTAGTTCCTGTAACCGTATAATTAGTCGTGCTTGTTGGCGTTACAGCTATACTACTTGTTGCAGCTCCAGTGTTCCAATTGTAA
Source organism: Bacteroidota bacterium (assembly GCA_043749245.1). Classification (GTDB taxonomy): domain Bacteria; phylum Bacteroidota; class Bacteroidia; order B-17B0; family Aurantibacillaceae; genus UBA4416. Next base: position 1,495 of record JAYVDU010000352.1, read on the forward strand.
GTTGTTGCGCCAGATGCGATAATATTTGCAGCAGTTCCCGCACAAACCGTTGCGTTACTTACTGCCACTGAAGGTGAAGTACTAATAACAATCGATTGTGATACAACTGTACTTGTGCCTGATGCATTTGTTGCAGTATGAGTTACAGTATAGGTACCAGCAGAAGCATACGTTGCTATTGGGTTTTGAAGAGTTGATGAAGTTACTGTAGCTCCTGGAAACGACCAAGACCAACTTGTTGGCGTATTAGTTGATTGATCTGTAAATGAAATAGGGCTACCTATACATTTTGTGGTACTTGTAACGAAATTAGCAACAGGAGCTGCGGGTTGCCAATTTAAAGTAATGCCAGAAAAATAAGCATTGGTAGCTGGCGTTTGATGATCAACAGCAGCACCTTTAGTAAATGTATAAGAAGAAACTGTTGTATAAGCCGTACCATGATTCCATGTAGATTGTAAAGTTACTTTATAAACTCCATCAGGTTGTAAAGTTCCAGAACTCGCAGCACCCTTACATCCATCCCATGAAATGGTATACGTTTTCCACGCACTACATGTTGCCCCAGTAGTTGCATCAACAGTATTACAACCTGAAGATGTTGCAACACCAGAAGTACATAATGCATTAGCGGCCCAATTTGGTAAATGATCACTCGTAATACCACCAACATAACGCAATTTTGTTTTCACAAAAGCACCAGTGCTCGTTTGAACCCAAGCAGCTAATACGTGTTGTGCATTTCCCATATACGTAACTGTTTGTGCAACTTCAGTAAATGTAAACGTTAAAGTTCCAGCCGTTTGACCTGATGCATTTACGGAGAAACATATTGCTGAAGCAATAATAAAGTTTAAAAAGATTTTTTTCATTATGTTTAATTAAAATATTCTACAAATTATTTTTTTTAATTTTTACTAAACTACACTCTCAATCTGTAGTAAAGCTGAACTTATATAAAAAAATAAAAAATATTTTAAATTGCCTTGAAAGCCATATAAATAAAGGATTTAAGAAGTTGCATTATTTCTGAATTAATAAGTTTCTGAAAATAAAATGCACAATATATTGTAGTATTTTTGTAATGAAAATCCCTAATTGGATTTAATAAAAAATGTATAAATTAAATTTTTCCAACAAACTCAATTAATAATTTACAAACGTCCACATAATCCGTTAATGGTAATGTTTTTTCTATATCGTATATATCATGATAGGCTTGGATTCCACCCATCGTGTAAATAAAAAAGCTAGGCACTCCTTTTTCTGTAAACCAGTAATGATCGCTATTAGCAGCTTTTCCGCGTTGCTTAATTTGTTTAACGTAATTTTTTTCGGTGTTGATGGTATTCAATTTTTCAAACTGTTCTTTAAAAACAGTGGCATTTACTACCATAATACCATCATCACCAGTTCCCAATAAATCCATGTTTGTTAAAAATTTGATTTTTGATAATGGAAATAAAGGGTGTTCCGAATAATATTTAGATCCTAATAATCCCGCTTCTTCGCCACTAAAAAAGATAAAAGCAATCGAATATTTTGGAGGATTTTTTTTATAATATTTCATTAAGTTTAATAACACACTCACACCACTGGCATTATCGTTTGCTCCCGGAAAATAAGCTTGTTTGCCCATAGCACCCAAATGATCATAATGAGCAGTAAATACAATGAAACTATCCGGTTGTTGTTTTCCTTTTATGTAACCACATAAATTTTGACATTTAAAATTGGGGATAAATTTATTTTCAAAAATAACATCTACATTTTTTAATTCGTTAGGAAAAGAATCTTTTAATAATTCGATAACCGTTTTATCAGACGTATCTGTGGCAACGGTATAGGTTAATTTTTTTTTGAGTTTAATAATAACCGGCACTTCTCTTCTACCGTCGCTAGAGTGATACGTGACACTGTCTGTTTTAAATAATTGGTAACCTGTTTTTTTAGTCGTCGCCGAAGGATAAATTAAATAGTGCTTACCAGCCGTTAATTCTCTACCATCCAATACAACCGACATTTTACCCGGAAAAGTGTTCACCGAAAAATGATAGGCTTGCGCATACGATTTTCCGAATTTTAAAACTCCTATCTCTTTCATTTCGCTCAATAAATAAGTAGCTGCTTTATTAACACCATCGTTTACATAGCCTCTACCATGCAATTCGGGAGAAGTTAGTTTTATAATAACCTGACGAGCGTAGATTGTATCTTGCGCATAAAGATGTGTGCCAACCAACATGGTATTTAAAATCAGAGTGATTTGTAATAAGATATTTTTCATAATATTTTTTTGCTCATAGTACCAATAACTATCGGTATTTAAATAAATACAGATTATTTTAATAGTTGCTCTAAAACTTTAGTTGCATTTTCATTCTTGGAATTTAACTCTAAAGATTTTTTATAATTTTTTATAGCTAAATCTTTG
>JAYVDU010000353.1:0-3920 GCA_043749245.1 Bacteroidota bacterium
TTCTTGCGCTCTTCGTAGGTTTTTTCGTTTCCATTATGGTGCCCTGCACCTAAAAAATTTCCTACCTCTTTGTCTGATATATGATTTGTTTTACTATCAATGTTAGCTAACACTTCCTTTACTGAGTCGTTTGCTAAATTTACAATAACAGCTTTAGTGCCGTCAATCCATACTCCTAAGTTGTTTTTCATATTGATTGTTTTTAAACGTTTATATTTTTTCTTACTATCTATTTGATGCGTCTGTTAACCTGCGTTTTGCATTGCTTTTAAAATTATCAACACACTCTTTAAATAACATTTCTTTTGTAACACACGTTTTTAAAACTTTTTCTCCTTGCTTTTTCAGCTTACAGTTAGCGTAAGCGACAGCTTCATTATAAAACACTTTCAAATCAAGTTTCGGTTGGCTATTCGTATTTAGTATTTTCATATCATTAACTTTTACTAAAAGTAACGACCGTAATTCATATTTATAATGATTTATATCACATATTTATATGTTTAATGTAGTCTAAGATACTAAAATAATATTCAATAAAACAGCTTCTGTAAGAATTATTGACTAATAACCAATTTTTGAAAATGCATTAAATCATTATTTAAAAAACAACCTCCCGATTATTGAATAGCCTATTTGATTAATCCTTAAAAAACATGATACTTATTTTAATGTATTTTATCACTACTGTCCAACTCTGAAGGTAGTGAAATCCTTGTAAGACACAATATTATTGAACTAGATAGCATTTTATAATTTTTTGATTTCAATTTTGGGTAAAATCTAAAATTGATGAATAAGGGAAAAACATTATTAATATTGCCAGATGATATTTATAAAATGGCTACAGGGTATGCAAACAAAGCATAACTGTTTTTCTTATTCGGAGCAATTTTCCTTAGATGTGCCTATATATTAATCATGTTAAATTTCACCGCCGGAACTCTTTGTTTAAATAAATCTGCGGTTATTTTATAACATTATTGGTTTTTTCAGTATAAGTTTATTCTCCTTATTTAAAAGGCTACACGTATATCTATTCTTTCAGAGCATTTGAAGGGCGCTGTTTAATTTATTGATAAAATTAAACGTTTTGTGCTTGTTTGCTAATCATCTTTTTATTGCATTCTTACACGCTTTAATAGATATTAACCGCCAAGGTAATCGTGTGCATCATTTTATTCGATTCGCTTATTTTATTTTGCGCAGTAGCCGTTAAGTTATAACAAATTTCAGGAGCAAAATTGACGCCATGAAATTCGTAATTGATGCCATAGCCAATAGCAAAGCCAAATGCTAATTCATTTTGAAATCCTTTATTCAAAAAGCCTTCGTCAAATTTTTTTAAATTAATAATCGGACTCAACATCAGGTAAGGTTGCTTGCTTGTTAAATAACAACTCATGTTTCTGGCAATATACACTATACCATGCTCATCAGCTGGTTTTAGAGCAATGCAAAAGCCTGGTGAAAATTTTAAATCCAAGGATGTTGAATAAATAGTAGGTGGTTTACTAATGCTGTTTGTTGAAAACAAACCTTCCAACTTTGGCCTAAACACCAGCCCATCATTTAAAGGCAGGTATAAAAAGAATCCTATTCCAAAGCCTGTATTTGTTTCGGTAATCGTTGATTGATGTTGTAGTATTGCGTTTTCGTTATGTACGCTTTGAAGATTCCTTCCAGATTGAAAACACATGCTTGTATAAGCAGAATGGGTTACGCCAAAACTAATTTCCGGATATAAACCCGCGTCTGTTTGCCCCAATAAATTGGTGCTTACAAACATTGGTACTATATATCTTTGAAGATTCATCTATCTGCATAACGCAGATACAATCAAAAGATACAAAAAAAGTTAAAGGCAATTATAAAACCTTCAAGGTTTTAAAAACCTTGAAGGTGTTTCTTCAATTAATCAATCTCTATTAATAACGGTTGGAGTTTGTGCACGTATATAAAATTCTCTACATCAGCGAACCATTCTATAATTTCTTCTCTTTTAATATAAGTCGCTTTTTCAGATAATATACTGTTGTATGACGAGTATTGCCATTCATTTATATTAGCACATAGCCCAGCTTCTATGGGATTAAAATGTATGTAATGAACTAATTTATATAAATATTTTTTATCCTGAATTCTCTTTCTTTTATACGTGTGCATAAAAAGACTACCTTTTCTGTTATGGCACTTATTAAAAGCTTTAGCGTAACTATTAAAAAAATTACTAAACCGATTAGAGATTAATTTTTCGAGACTCTCTATTAATTCAACACCTTGAAGGTTTTGAAAACCTTCAAGGTATTTGTTGTTGCCTTTAAAAAATACCATCAATTCTTTTTCACTTTTTATTCTAATTAAAAAATGAAAATGATTTGGCATTAAACAATAACAAAAAGTGTCTGCTATCGGGGCGATATAGGAAATATACTTTTCTAAAAAATATTTATAATTATCGTTAGATAAAAATAACTTTTCATTTCCGTTTGCCCTATTATAGATATGATAGGTGGCATCTGGAATTAATATTTCGAGTTTATTTTTTAACAATAACAAAAAAAATTACGCCCATTAAGCCACCTGCAATTGCGTCAATCGCGCATTCTTCAACTTATCTAAAGCATAATCTAAAGTAATCGTAACCGTCTTAGCTGATTTTTCATCAGAAGGCGCATCATACATCAAGTCAACCATAATGGCTTCGCAAATACCACGTAAGCCACGAGCTCCTAATTTAAACTCAAGCGCTTTGTTTACAATCAACTCTAAAACATCTTCATCAATTTTTAAAGTAATACCTTCCATTTTAAATAAATATTGGTACTGTTTAATTAAGGCGTTTTTAGGGTCTGTTAAGATGGAACGAAGCGTTGCTTTATCCAAAGGTTTTAAATACGTAAGCACTGGCAAACGCCCAATTAACTCGGGAATTAAACCAAAGGCTTTTAAATCTTGTGGAGACACGTATTGTAATAAATTTGTTTTGTCGTAATCTTCTTCAGCAACAGAGGCTGTATAGCCCATGGCCTGTGTGTTTAAGCGATTCGCAATTTTCTTTTCGATACCATCAAAAGCACCACCGCAAATAAATAAAATATTTTTCGTGTTTACTTGAATCATTTTTGCATCAGGATGTTTACGTCCGCCTTGAGGTGGCACATTAACAACCGACCCTTCCAATAATTTCAACAATGCCTGCTGTACGCCTTCTCCGCTTACATCACGGGTAATAGAAGGGTTATCGCTTTTGCGCGCAATTTTATCTATCTCATCAATAAACACAATACCGCGCTCTGCACTTGCTACATCATAATCAGCCGCTTGTAATAAACGTGTTAATACATTTTCCACATCCTCTCCTACATAACCTGCTTCCGTCAATACAGTCGCATCAGCAATGCAAAAAGGAACGTTTAATAACTTAGCAATGGTGCGGGCTAACAAGGTTTTTCCTGTTCCTGTTTCACCTACTAAAATCACATTTGATTTATCAATTTCAATTTCTTCTTTCGCAGAATTAACGTGAGAAATTCGTTTGAAGTGGTTGTAAACAGCCACACTCATTATTTTTTTTGCTTCGTCTTGTCCGATGATATATTCATCCAAATGTTTTTTAATGGCATGTGGCTTCAATACATTTAACGCATGTTGCACGTGTTGATTGCCTTGTGCGCCTGCTTCTTCGTTTACAATTTTATATGCTTGAGAAATACACACATCACAGATATGCCCCGTGACACCTGCTATTAACACCTTTACTTCTTTTTTATCTCGTCCGCAAAACGAACATACGATTGGACCTGCTTTTGCCATGATTTTAAACTAATAATGAGGTGCAAAAATACGGAAACTATTCGATAAAATAAGGTTGTTTAAGGGTGTAAATAAGGATTGTATGTCGATTTATATTTTGTCAC
>JAYVDU010000354.1:0-3919 GCA_043749245.1 Bacteroidota bacterium
TTCTACATCTTTCAAATCCGGTTTCATGTCTTTATCAATAAATAATAACGATGTACCGTTAGTTGTTTCTTCGTAAGTAGGCATTCTTCCATTTACAACCGGCACTTTGTCCCAATCTTTTAACTCCACTCTTGGAAATTTTAAATTATCGGGGCAGTCCCAACTCATGAAACTTTGCGCGTACATAATAGGTGAACTATAAGTTGTTTTGGGAGATTCTCCGCAAGATAATAACCACAGTGCTATTGCACATATATAAATACAAGTAAATAATTTCATGCTGTTTTTTTATTATGAAGATATAAAATACAATGATACTAATACAAGAGTTCGTTTTTATTTAGTGTATTTTAACGAAACGTGTGAAATATTTCGATATCTATTGGAAGCAGCGGAGCGGGAGAGTCTTCAAAAAATTGCATTACCATTTGATAGTTTATAAAAAATATGGATATATTTGATAAGTACATAAGGATGAAAAAAACATTCTTATGTACATAGAAATGACAAATAAGAATAAAAAAATCAGTCCTATAAGTAAGTTAACACCAATTTTCAACAGACTAAAATGCGACATCTGACAATTTACTTTTTTCAGGACGAGACACAATGTGTAACCCAAAATAGACAACATTTTAAGCATTAATTTCGACTTTTTTTTCGTAAATTAGTACTTTGAAAACACCTAATAAAAAACATTTAGACTTTGTCATTGATAAACTTACTAACTCGATAGAAAACGTAATTTCTGGCGACAGTTTTACAACAGAAGTGAGTTTAGTAGCAGCCTCGGACCTTAAGACAATTTCTAAAAAAATGGCTGGGTTTTTAATTGGCTCTATGAATTTAAGCAGCCTCAGAGAGAAGTATATAAATTGACAATTACTAATAACTTGCCTATTATTCAAGGACTGATGAGTTTGGAAATCAAAGACGATCATATTTATATGCACTTAGTAGAAAGTGCTGCTTTTAATAAAGGCAAGAATAAGGTTTACTTTGGTGTTTCCGGAAATTTGGTTGCTTTTGCTTGTCGACTCTCTTTTCAAAGGGGCTTTGAAGGCAATATTTCATTTTTAGCAAAAAGTCAACTTGTAGACCATTATGAAAAAACTCTTGGTGCGCTACATTTTGGAGGTCGTGTTATGATAATCGACTCTAAAGCAGCATTGAACTTAATTAATAAATATTTTAAAAACATTGAATTATGAAGCCTAAGAAAAAAGAGCTGGATGTTGACTTCATTGGTGGCCAAGATCCGTTGACAAAAGAAGAAGAAATATCCATTAGTGAATTTATAAAAGCTCTGAAAGAAAAAAACAAAGCGCTGACTCCAAAGCGTGTTAAGAAAGCTGCATAGATGCACGAATCGCTAACAGCAGCTCAAATTTAATTTTGGCATTCGGCTTCGGCATTTGCAAAAAAAGTAGTTATGCTAAAGGCAGTTATGGTTCTTTGGAAATGCAAGCAACCCTATTCTTTAGCCAATTTAAAAGAGAACATTATTAACTTTAAAATTGAGTAAAAATAAAAAGCCCCCTGTAAATAACAGGGGGCTTTTAGATTATAAAGAGTAATCCTTTGAACGGTGAGATGCTGAAACAAGTTCAGCATGACGAACCGTTAATTAAGCTTTTACAGAAGCACGGATGATGTTTAAAGCGCCACCTGCTTTGAACCACTCAATTTGTTGAGCGTTGTAGCTATGGTTTACTTTGATTTCTTCTTTTGTTCCGTCTGCATGGTGAAGTGTTACCGTTAATTGTACACCCGGTGCAAAGGTTGTTAAACCTATGATGTCGATACTATCGTCTTCTTTAATTTTATCGTAGTCAGCTACGTTAGAAAACGTTAGGCCTAACATACCTTGTTTTTTTAAGTTTGTTTCGTGAATACGAGCAAATGATTTTACTAATACCGCACGTACACCTAAATGGCGAGGCTCCATGGCTGCATGTTCGCGAGATGAACCTTCACCATAGTTTTCATCACCTACAACAATACTACCAATGTGTTGCGCTTTGTAAGCACGTTGCACAGTCGGCACTGCGTCGTAAGTTCCTGTTAATTGATTTTTGACAGAGTCCGTTTTTTCGTTGAATGCATTCACTGCACCAATTAACATGTTGTTAGAAATGTTATCTAAATGTCCGCGGAACTTTAACCATGGACCAGCCATAGAGATATGATCGGTTGTACATTTACCTTTTGCTTTGATCAATAATTTCAAGCCTTTTAAGTCAACACCTTCCCAAGCAGTGAAAGGATCTAATAATTGTAAACGCTTAGAGGTTGGTTCTACTAATACTTTCACACCTGAGCCATCAGCTGCCGGTGCTTGGTATCCTGCGTCTTCCACAGCAAAGCCTTTAGTTGGTAATTCGTCGCCACTTGGTGCGTCAAATTTAACTTGCTCGCCTTTATTATTTGTTAAAGTATCCGTTAAAGGATTAAAACTTAAATCGCCCGCAATAGCCAATGCTGTTACGATTTCGGGAGATGCTACAAATGCATAGGTGTTTGGATTTCCATCAGCACGTTTTGCAAAGTTACGGTTGAAAGAATGGATGATGGTATTTTTTTCTTTTTTCTCAGCACCAACTCGGTCCCACATACCAATACATGGCCCGCAAGCGTTAGTAAATACAGTAGCGCCCACTTCATTAAACACATCTAAGAATCCATCACGCTCAATGGTGTAACGGATTTGCTCGGAACCTGGATTGATCATGAATTCTGCTTTGGCTTTTAATCCTTTGGCAGATACTTGTTTAGCAAGAGATACGGCACGAGAAATATCTTCGTAAGAAGAGTTTGTACAAGAACCAATTAAACCAGCTTCAATTTTCATTGGCCAACCATTAGCTTTAGCTACTTCTTTTAATTTAGAAATAGGTGTAGCTAAATCAGGGGTAAATGGACCGTTTACATAAGGTTCTAATTCTGATAAATTGATTTCGATTACTTCATCAAAATATTTTTTAGGATCAGCATATACTTCGCTGTCTCCTGTTAAATGTTCTTTAATACCATCTGCTAAAGCAGCTACATCTGCACGACCTGTTGCAGATAAGTAACGGCCCATGCTTGCATCGTAACCAAAGGTAGATGTGGTAGCGCCAACTTCAGCACCCATATTGCAAATAGTGCCTTTACCTGTGCAAGATAAGCTAATAGCGCCTTCACCAAAATATTCGATTACTTTATCAGTACCACCTTTCACCGTTAAGATACCAGCAACTTTTAAGATAATGTCTTTAGCACTTGCCCATCCGCTTAATTTACCTGTTAATTTTACACCAATTAATTTTGGCATTTTTAGTTCCCAAGGTAAGCCAGCCATCACGTCGCAAGCATCAGCTCCACCAACACCAATAGCAATCATCCCTAAACCACCAGCGTTTACTGTGTGAGAGTCTGTACCAATCATCATTCCGCCTGGGAATGCGTAGTTTTCTAAAACTACTTGATGAATAATACCTGCGCCTGGTTTCCAAAATCCAATGCCGTATTTATTAGATACAGAACCTAAGAAATCAAATACTTCTTTGCTTTCTGCATTACCAAAAGGTAAATCTACTTTAGCACCTGATTTAGCGGTGATTAAGTGATCACAGTGAACGGTAGAAGGAACAGCTACTTTAGGACGACCAGCTTGCATAAATTGCAATAACGCCATTTGAGCAGTAGCATCTTGCATCGCAACTCTATCTGGATTAAAATCAACATAAGACGACCCACGAGGGTAATCTGTTAAGGGAGTATGAGCATCTAAGTGCGAATACAATATTTTTTCTGCCAATGTTAATGGACGGCCTAAGGCTTTACGAGCTGCTTCAATACGAGCAGGCATGTTTGCGTAAACCTTTTTAATCATTTCAATGTCGAAAGCCATAATGTTTAATTGTTGAGTTGGTTA
>JAYVDU010000355.1:0-3910 GCA_043749245.1 Bacteroidota bacterium
GTCTTTATCTGCATTATAGACCATCTTATCAATTTTATATTCTATTAAATTTTGTTCTGCTTCAATAGTAACTTCCTTTAAAGTTGTTTGTCGATTTGCAATCGTAAGATTACCTAAATTAATTTGAGAGTTAGAAGGGGCAATAATTATATTTTCCTTTTTGCTTGTTTTGTATCCAATAAAATAAATTAATAAATTATATGTTCCATTTGGAATTTCAGTAAGCTTAAAAAACCCTTTATCATTTGTCGTTGCTCCATTGATTACTTTGCCATCACCTTGTTGTATAAGGCTAACCGTTGCATACTCAATCATATTCCCTGAAATAGAATCTGTAATTTTACCAATTAATACACCTTCACCTGTCACATTTTTTTTATCTGGTTTTTGAGCAAATGCACTAAAAGCAATTAGTAAAAATAGTATTATACTTACTTCCTTTGAAATATGAAGATTATCGAAAGATGGCGCGTTTCTCATTAAATTTTATCAGGAAAAAATGGTAAATATATAGAAGATAATGAGCTGATAATCGAATAATAATATAGCAATTTGTTAAAATTAGTTTAATTCAGATTTAAAACAGAATCATAGTTTAACTTTGCAACATGATAAAACAGTTACTAAATAGCTTATTAATATTAGTCTTGATTTTCATCTACGTTCCATGCAAATCGCAAAACGTTGACTCCATCTTTAATAAAGGGAAAGAACAATTTGAAATTGGTAATTATTCGGGCGCTTTAATTTATTTTAATCAAACTATTCGTCTACAAAAAAATCACAACAAAGTTTATTACATAGCTGGAATAGCAAGTTATAATTTGAAAGATTATAAACAGTCAAAAAAATATTTTAAGCAAGAATTAATCTGTAATCCTAAAAACATTAATGCCTTTGTATTTAAAGCTAAATCAAAAGCGCAATTAGGAAAAAACAGAAGTGCTCTCAAAGATTTAAAAAAAGCATTAGAGATTGATTCTTCAAACATGCCGGTATTGTTAGAGAAATCAAATATACTCTTTACGCAAAAAAAATACACAAAAGCGATTCAAGCTTATTTAAAAGTGAATAGAATATCGCCTAAAACAGAAATCGTGTATTACAAATTAGGCTTTTGCGAGTACTATTTAAATCATAGTACAGATGCTTGTAATTATTGGAGTAAACTAGAAGATATAGATGATTTTGAAAACTATGAAACGATTATCAAAACATGTAAACTAACCAACTAAAAAATGATTATGAAAAAAAAATTACGCTTATTCGTTTCGAGCTTGATACTATGCTCTACTTTATTGTTAAATGCGCAAACTTATAATTATTACTATGGTAACATTCATAGTCAAACGTCTTATTCGGATGGCAACAAGGACAGTGCGACGTCTTTAATTACAAAGCCCATTCAGGCATTTAATTACGCCAAAAACTCTCAACATATTGATTTTTATGGCATTTCCGACCATAATCATTTAAGCGCTGGTATGAAATCAGTGAATCATTACCATCAAGGAATAGCAGATGCAATTGCTGCAACTACTAATACTTTTGTAGCCATGTATGGTTTTGAATGGGGTGTTATCTCTGGAGGTGGGCACGTTATCGTTTATGGATCAGATTCCTTATGGGGATGGGATGCTGGAGTATATGATTTATATGTTGCACAAAGTGATTATGCCAGCTTGTGGAAAAAAGTAATGGCCCGTCCAAGTACGTTTGCGTATTTATGTCACCCTGCTACTGGGGATTATGGAAATATTTTATCTACAACAGTTAATCTTAATGCTGATAGCGCAATCATTGGTATGGCTGGAAGAAGTGGGCCTGCATTTTCTACGAATACTACTTATTCTAATCCCTCTACAAGTAATTATATTTCTCAATATCAAGACGCTTTAAAATTTGGCTATCATGTAGGTGTTGGATTAGATCATGACACACATTATTCCGTGTTTGGTCGCCAAACTGCTGGCCGTACAGTGGTTCTTGCGCCATCATTAACAAGGGCTAATATTTATGATGGATTTAAAAAAATGCGTTTTTATTGCTCAGATGATTGGAACACGAAAGTGAATTTTCAAATACTAAATCAACCAATGGGAAGTATTATGACGCAGTCGGGTACCCCTACTTTATCTGTTACTATATCTGATCCTGATGTAGCAGAAACAGTTGCTTCTATTATAGTTTATTATGGCGTTCCTGGAAGCGGAACAACATGCACAGCATTGACAACAGTAACTGGTACTTCTAATTTAACTTACAATCACGCTGCAGCAACTAATCTAAGTATGTATTATTATTACCTTGAAATTACACAAGCAGATGGTGATAAAATTTGGACCTCTCCTATTTGGTACAATCGTAATGATGCTGTTGTAAGCTTAGCTCCAGTAGCAAGTTGCTCAACTACAACCACTGCAATTTGCGCTGGCCAATCGGCAACCTTTGCAGACGCATCAACAAACACACCGACATCATGGGCTTGGAATGCTGTGGGTGCATCACCTTCAAGCTCATCCGTTCAAAATCCAACATTTACTTACACAGGAGCAGGGACATTTTCTGTAACATTAGTAGCATCAAATTCTGCTGGAAATAGTGCAATGATTACCAAAACATTAACCGTAAACGCAACGCCAACAGTAAGCGTAAACTCTTCGAGTATCTGTAATGGTTCATCAACCGTATTAACTGTTAGTGGTGCAACAAGCTATTCATGGAATACCGGCGTAACTACAACGACCATATCCGTTACACCATCGAGCACTACAAATTATACAGTGATTGGAACAACGTCAGGTTGCTCAAAAGCAGTTACATCGACTGTCACCGTAAATCCTATTCCATCTTTAACTGTAAACTCATTAACAATTTGCTCTGGTGCTTCAGCTAACCTAATAGCTAGTGGCGCTAACACATACTCATGGAATACTGGCGCTACAGCAAGTTCTATTTCAGTTAGTCCTACTTCATCAACTAATTATACAATTACAGGAACGAGCTCAGGATGTTCAAAAACTAATACAACAACTGTTACTGTTAATCCAAATCCTACGATAACCGTGAGCTCACCTACAACAATCTGCGCTGGTACTTCAGTAAACCTAATCTCTAATGGCGCTAACACATACTCGTGGAGTACAGGAGCTACCGCAAGTTCTATATCTGTCAGTCCAATATCATCAACAATTTATTCGATTACAGGTACAAGTTCAGGATGTTCAAAAACTAATACAACATCTGTGGCTGTTAATCCAGTTCCAGCATTAACTGTAAACACTCCGACAATTTGCTCTGGTGCTTCAGCTAACCTAATAGCTAGTGGCGCTAACACATACTCATGGAATAATGGCGCTACAGCAAGTTCTATTTCAGTTAGTCCTACTTCATCAACTAATTATACAATTACAGGGACGAGCTCAGGATGTTCAAAAACTAATACAACAACTGTTACTGTTAGTCCAAATCCTACGATAACCGTGAGCTCACCTGCAACAATCTGCGCTGGCACTTCTGTTAACCTTACTGCTAGCGGTGCTACAACATACTCGTGGAGTACAGGAGCTACCACAAGCTCCATATTTGTCAGTCCAATATCATCAACAATTTATTCTATTACAGGTACAAATTCAGGATGTTCAAAAACTAATACAACATCCGTGACCGTTAATCCAGCTCCAGCATTAACTGTAAACACTCCGACAATTTGCTCTGGTGCTTCTGTTAACCTTACTGCTAGCGGCGCTACAACATACTCTTGGAACACTGGTGCTACAGCAAGTTCTATTTCAGTTAGTCCTACTTCGTCAACTAATTATACAATTACAGGAACGAGCTCTGGCTGTTCAAAAACAAATACAACGTCCGTAATTGTTAATACTACTCCTAGCAATCCAACTATTACGTC
>JAYVDU010000356.1:0-12390 GCA_043749245.1 Bacteroidota bacterium
TGCCTTAGAATTAACTTCGGATGAAATCATTCATGTGTTTAAATCACAGGTAGTTGATTCGGAAAGTAAAGCGAAGTTATATCAAATATTAACGTTATCGGATTTTGTGAAATTCGCGAAACAAATTCCTATTGAAGCGGAGCATACGTTAACACTTAATAATGCTTTTGATTTTATAAAAGGAACCATGCGAGAAGAGCAATCATCAACTAACACGACTGTACAATAATGTTCTCTTACTTTAACGACATACAATTTGCTGAAAAACATTGGTTTTGGTTATTTACTATTTTACCAGTTCTTATTATTTGGTATATCTATAAATTAAAAACGTATGAAGGCGAAGTCAATTTTTCTTCATTTACGTTATTTACAGGAATAAAATCTTCTTTAAAAGCAAAGTTTCGTCATGTACTGTTTGTATTACGATTAATATGTTTGTCATTATTGATATTAGCGATTGCTCGCCCTCAAAGCCGCAGTAGCTGGAAAGATACAAAGACAGAAGGAATTGATATTGTTGTAAGTTTGGACGTTTCTTTATCAATGTTAGCTAAAGATTTTAAACCGAATCGTATTGAAGTAGCTAAAGAAGTATTGGGAGATTTTATTGATGCACGACCTAATGATAAAATTGGCTTAGTGATTTTTGGTGGCGAAGCTTTTACGCAATGTCCATTAACAACCGATCATAAAATCATTAAAAATATGTTTGCCGATATTAAAGCTGGCATGCTTGATCAAGGAACAGCTATTGGTTTGGGATTAGCAGATGGCGTGGCTCGTGTAAAAGATAGTAAAGCAAAAAGTAAGGTCGTGATTTTAATATCTGATGGTAAAAGTAATACGGGCGAAATAGCACCTTTAACAGCTGCTGAAATTGCTAAAACATTTGGTGTTCGCGTATATTGCATAGGAGTAGGTAGTAAAGGAAAAGCTTTGCAACCAGTGGCTTTGTATCCTAATGGAGAAATGGAATATGATTATGTAGATGTGGATATTGACGATGAAACCATGACTCAGATCAGTAAGATGACTGGTGGAAAATATTTTAGAGCAACTGATAAAGGAAGTTTAGAAAGTACCTATAAAGAAATTGATAAGTTAGAGAAAACCATTATCAGCGAACAAAGTTTTACCAATAAAGCTGAACACTTTTTGCCTTTGGCATTAGCTGCAGCTGTATGTTTATTATTAGAATTTTTATTAAAACGATTTGTGTTTAAAGCCATACCATAATGTTTAAGTTCGAGAATCCCATATATTTTTATGCCTTTGCTATTATACCTTTTTGTATACTGGTATTTATTTGGGTTGCTTATAAAAGAAAACAACATTTAAAAAAGCTTGGAGATGCAGGATTAATCAATCTTTTAACGCCTGATGTTTCGAGAGCTAAAAAAATAACCAAGTTTGTTTTGTTTTTAATTGGCTTTTCTTTTTTGATTTTAGGGATTTGTAATTTACAATCAGGTTCTAAATTAAAAGATGTGAAGCGTGAAGGTGCTGATATCATGATCTGTTTGGACGTATCGAATAGTATGTTAGCACAAGATTTATCGCCTAATCGTTTGGATAGAGCTAAGATGGCTATTGAAAACATGATAAACAAATTGCAAGGCGATCGATTAGGAATTATTGTATTTGCAGGAGAAGCTTACGTACAATTACCGATTACAACGGATTATAGCACTGCCAAATTATTTTTGGAAAGTATCAATACTAAAATTGTACCAACGCAAGGAACTAATATTGCTGATGCTATTAATAAAGCAGTTGAAAGCTTTGGTAAAGACGAAGGAAAAAACAAAGCTATTGTTATAATTACAGATGGTGAAAATAACGAAGATGCTCAGGAAAGCGCTGTTGATGCCGCAGAAGAAGCTGGTAAAAAAAATATTGTTATTCATACCATAGGTGTAGGTTCAAAAAGTGGCGTTCCAATTCCGAATGTCATTGATGGAATTGTAAGCGGTTATAAAAAAGATAATGCAGGTAATACCATTGTTACAAAATTAGATGCAAAAATATTACAAGAGATTTCAGCAGCTACTGATGGCGTTTATGTGCAAGCAAGTACAAGTGATGTAGGACTGGATGCCATCTTAAATAAGATTGCTGAATTGGATAAAAAACAATTAGAAAGTAAAATGTTTACCGACTATGAAGACCAATTCCAGTGGTTTTTAGGGGCAGCCTTATTGTTTTTAATGATTGAAGCATTGATATCAGAACGAGTGAGTAAACTTTGGAAAAAATTGAATTTATTTAAAAATGCAAAAGCATAACACACATATTTTATTTTTAATAGTATTGTTAGTAATAACAACGTTTGGTTTTTCTCAAAAAGAAAAGCAAATTTTATATAATGGTAACCAAAGTTATTTCTCAGGAAAAACGATGGAAGCAGCGAATTACTACAAAAAATCTTTAAAGGAAAAACAAGATTTTTACAAAGCTAATTTTAATTTAGGAGATGCCTTATACAAAACTGGTTATGGTATAAAAACTGGTAAAATTCCAGTGCCTGATAAACGCATGACAAAAGATTCTGCTGCTAATTTAATTTTTGAGCAAGCAGCCGAACAGTTTGAAGTGGTTGCTAAATCAGTATCAAACCCGGATACCATACAAAAGGCATGGCATAATTATGGCAACTCCAAATTATTACAAGCTAGTTATGAAGATGCGATTTTAGGGTATAAAAAAGCGTTGAAATTAAATCCTAAAGATGAAGATACGCGCTACAATTTAGCATTTGCTCAACGTCAATTGAAAAAACAACAAGATCAGCAAAAGAAAGACGATAAGAAAAAAGACGATAAAAAGGACGGGGATAAGAAAGAAGACAAAAAAGACAAAGGAGAAAAGGACAAAGAAAACATCAATAATAAAAACGATAAGGAAAAACAAGAAGCGGCTCAACCTAAAATGAGCAAAGAGCAAGCTGAACAAATGTTGAATGCCTTAAAGAATGATGAGAAAAAAATGCAATCGCTTCGTAAGAAAAAAGGTGAGCCTGGTCAGAAAAAGAAAGTAGATAAGGATTGGTAGAGAGAAATTTTAAATGTTGAATGATAAATTGATAAGCTAAAATTAAAACAATGAAATTAAAATATACGTGTACTTTTTTAATTGCAACGCTTTTTGTGAATGCACAAACAAACAAATTGATAATCAATCAATCAATTAATTTACCAACCGACAGTATTGATGCAAAATCATTAATAGCCTCGCTCAATAATTTTTTAATGGCTGCGCAAAAGCCTAACGAAGAAAATAACTTTATACTACCTACCGAAAAAGTTGAAACATTTATACAACTTGACGAGGTAAATGGTATTGAAAAAAGCGGAAAATTTAAAGACGATTTTTTTTACAAACCATATTTGACAAATATTGTATCCATTGAAAAAGATAAATATCTTGTGAAGGTTTCATACATTGGAGTAAATGAAAAAACGCCAACACTGCGTGGAAGCTTTGAGTTTATTGCCCATAAAACAAATAATACTTTTTTATTTTCTTCGCCGTTAATTCGCAATACAAAAAATTGGAAAACCATAAAAGTGGGCAATAATACTTTTCATTATGAAAATTCAATAAACACTTCTAATGTGAAAACGTTTGAAATGTTAGTGAATACTTTTGACAAAAAATTGAAAGTTGTAAATAGCCAATGTGAATTTTATTTAACATCAAACTTTGTTGCATTGCAAAAACTAATTGGCGTTGATTACAAATTAGATTACAATGGATATTCACAAAATACATTGAACTCAAATTTTGAAAACAAAAAAGTAATTGTTTTGGGTAGCAACAGCGAAACATTTAATAATTTTGACCCTCACGATTTGTGGCACGACAGATTAAGTTTAGTTATATCCAGACAAAAAGTGAACAAACCAATAGACGAAGGTTGCGCATACTTGTATGGTGGAAGTTGGGGTATGAGTTGGAAAGAAATTTTTAATAAATTTAAAACTAAAGTAAGTTCTGATAAAAAAATGGATTGGCTATCAAACTATGGTAAGTTTGATAATTTTGGCGACAATCAAGCAACTCATTTAATGAGCGAATATGTTTTGAATGCGTTATTTGTAAAAAAAATTGAAGCAGAAAAAGGATTTGAAGGCGTGTGGGAATTTTTGAATTGCGGGCCGTATGAAAAAACAAATGAAAATTATTTTAAAAATCTTGAAAAACTAACAGGCATTTCAAAAACAAATTTTAATGAAAAAGTTTGGGAACTTATCAATAAAGAAAAATAAAAAACGATCTCTAGTTAAAATTAGTAGGTATTGAAATGAAAACACTTTCAAATAAACTTCAACCGTTCTATCCCCCTCTCCTTTGGAGAGCGGCTAGGGGTGAGGCTTGTTCCATTTCTTTTGGACTGAAGATGAGGCTTGTTCTTCTTTTATGTTTTGCATCATCCTTTGTATTTGCCCAATCATCAAGCTTTGTAGCTCAGGTGAGTAAAAATAAAGTAGCTGTTGGTGAAGTGTTTCAAATAGCGTTTACTGTAAATGGTGCTGGAGGAAATATATCATTGCCTAATATCAATATTGATTTTAATATAGCAGGCGGTCCTAATCAAAGTAATAGCATGAGTATGGTGAATGGGAATATTTCTCAATCTACCACTATTTCTATTTTTATTGCAGCTAAAAAAGAAGGTAAATTCACTATTGGCGCGGCTACCTGTGTTTCTGGAAATCAAAAATTAGAAACGAAACCCATTGTGATTGAAGTTGGCAAAGGTGCTACACAGCAAGCAAATACTGGTACTCAAGGAAATGCCTCTCAGCAACAAAACCAACAACAAACTCAGCCACAAAACCAAGTGGCAACTCCAGTTGGTAGTGAAGAATTATTTGTTAGAACGTATTTAAGT
The DNA here is from genome assembly GCA_043749245.1 of Bacteroidota bacterium. Lineage (GTDB taxonomy): Bacteria > Bacteroidota > Bacteroidia > B-17B0 > Aurantibacillaceae > UBA4416. Next base: position 4,898 of record JAYVDU010000356.1, read on the forward strand.
AAATCAAAATGTTACTTAGGCGAACAATTAATTTTAACGCAAAAAGTTTATTCGAGAGTTGATTTAAGAGGATTTCAAAATGTTCAATTTCCTCAATACAATGGGTTTTGGTCGCAGATAGAAGAAAATACCAAGCAGATTGAATTAAAGCAAGAGAATGTTAATGGTGTTAATTATTATGTGGCTGATTATAATCGTGTGTTTTTATTTCCTCAGCGCACTGGTAATATAACTGTTGAACCAATAGAATTGGAATGTATTGTTCGTCGTCAAACAAAACGGCAGCCACGTAATATTTTCGAACAATTTTTTGGAGCAGGTGGTTACGAAGATGTAGTCGTAAAAGTGAAGAGTAAATCTGTTAAGGTTGATGTACTTGATTTGCCTTTGGAAAATAAGCCACAAGAGTTTTCAGGTGCAGTTGGAGATTATAGCTATAAGGCTGAAATCAGCAAACAGCAAGTGAAAGCGAATGATGCGATCAATTTAAAAATTACAATTAGTGGAAAAGGGAATATCAAATTGGTAGAACCGATGCACTTAAATTTACCTGAAAGTTTTGAATCATATGATCCTAAAGTATCTGAAAAAATTAACACCAATGGCGGAGTCAGTGGTAGTAAAACATATGATTACTTAATTATCCCTCGTGAAAAAGGCGAGTTTGTATTAGATAAATTAAATTTCAGTTATTTTGATTCAGATAAAAAACAATACGTAACGCTTCCTTCAGCTGAAATTAAGCTAACCGTATTGGAAGGAGATGCATCCAGCGCTCAAGTGATTACGCCTACTAAAAAAGGAGTTAACGAAACCGAAAATGATATCCGTTATATTAAAACAGGCAATTTAGATTTACGTAAAAATGACGAAGAATTTTTCTCGTCATTCATGCATTATGTCTTGCTCTTAATTCCATTGGTATTATTTATTGGAGGAATTATTTTAGTGAGAAAGCATATCAAAGAAAATAGTAATATAACAGCCGTTAAAGAACGGAAAGCCGCTAAATTAGCTAAGAAACAATTAGTGATTGCTGAAAAACATTTAAGTACACAGAATAAAGAATTATTTTTTAATGAAATTTTAAATGCGCTACATAAATACATTGGTAATAAATTTAATTTATCAATTGTGGATTTATCAAAAGATAAAATAACAGAAATGTTATTGTCTCGACATGTAACAAAGGATACTGCTAAAAATGTGATCGAGACCTTAAATACCTGCGAGTACGCTAAATACTCGCCAAGTGCGGTTACCGGAGATTTACAAAAAGTGTATAATGATACAATAGAATTAATTTCTCAAATTGAAGAACAGATTAAAAAGACTTAATGGATAGAAGAGACTAAAGAGACTTAAGGGATTGAACAATTAAAATCAAACAACTAATAACATACATCAAACAACTAACTATATGAAACAAAGCGAAATTTTATTAACAGAATTAAAAAGAGAAGCAGCAAGTACTCGTAACCTATTAGCGCTTGTGCCGTTTGATAAATTAGATTATAAACCACATGAAAAATCAATGACGCTTAAACGTTTATCTGTCCACGTAGCAGAGATTACAGGTTGGTGGAAAGAATGTTTACTACATGATGAGTTAGATTTTTCAAAAGGAAATTTTGCTCCTAAGGAATTCAATTCGGTAGAAGATTTATTGGCATACCATGATGATTTGGTTGAAAAATCAACAAAAATATTAAATGAAGTTTCTGACAAAGAATTTAAAAAACCATGGACTATGCGTAATGGCGAACAAATTTATTTTACTAATTGTAAAGCTGAAGTCGTTCGCGAGTGGTGCATGAATCATTTATATCATCACCGTGGGCAATTAACGGTTTATTTACGTTTATTAAATGTACCGTTACCAAGTATTTACGGGCCAACAGCAGATATGTAGAAGCCTCCCTAACCCCTCCAAATGAGGGGCTTGTAATGGGAGTAAAGACGGATTGTAAGCGTCTAATAAATAAATAACCAATGAAACACGTTTTATACATATTATTTTTAGTGGGATCTCTTCATGCTTTTTCAAGTGTGGATTTAACTCAGCAAGCAGAAACCTTTTATAAAAATAAAAATTATAAAGGAGCTATTGAGTCATACGAAATGATTGTAAAACAAGGTGTGACCTCCTATAAACTATTTTATAATTTGGGTAATGCCTATTATAAAAATAACGAAATAGGAAAAGCGATTTATAATTATGAATTAGCTAATAAACTAAAACCGAATAATGACGATATAAAAACGAATCTTCGTATAGCAAATCAAAAAACAATTGATAAAATAGAATCGAAAGAAAACTATTTTTTAGGTGCCATTAAAACAGGATTGGTGAATTATTTCACAACTAATGGCTGGGCTTGGTTGAGTATAGGCTCATTAACAGCTTGTTTAGTATTAGAATTTTTATTTTTTGTGTCAGGTTCAAATAAGATTAAGCGACTTAGTTTTTTCACATCTGTGTTATGTTTAATTGTATTTATAAGCTCAATGGTATTAGGTTTTTCGGCTTTGCATAGTAAACAACAAATTTCTTTTGCTATTATTACTACTCGTGAAACTAAAATTCATGAAGAGCCAAGCCCTACCTCAAATTCTAAATTTAGTTTACACGATGGTACTAAGGTTTCTGTTATCGAAACCAATGAAAGCTGGACTAATATCAAATTAGAAAACGGAAACGAAGGTTGGGTTAAGACCGCTGATATAGGGTTGTTTTAAGGAACCTCTATTTAATCCCTTTTTCATCGTTGAACTATATGTTTGAATGCCTCAAATACTAATGTCTTCTACGTTTCCAAACATTTGTTCGCCTCGAAAAATGAATTTTTTGAGATTCCCTTTAATAGTAGTTTTATTTACTAAACATAAAAAATATTCCTGTACAAAGTATGCAACTAATGGCAATATTTAAAATGGCCCAAAAAGTCATGCCTTGTTTGATTAACTCAAATGTTTCGTAACTAAAGGTAGAAAAAGTACTTAGTCCCCCGCAAATACCTATTAATACAAGGTGTTTGTAGATATCCGGAATTAACTGTTTTTCTTGAAACACATAAATAAATCCTCCAAATAATAAGCAACTAACGGTATTAGATAATAAGGTTGCAACTGGTAATTGTAAAGCTGTTTTACTCATGGCAATGGATATAAAGAAACGTAACAAACTTCCTAATCCACCACCTATAAATACTAACATATAATTCATCTTAATTTATATTTTTATTAATACATGCAACCGCCGATGCTGTCTCGGCTGGCTTTAGTAACGGAACATAAAGCATTTGGTTTATGATGTATTTTCAAATAACCTAAATATGCAAAAATAAGTGCTTCTTTAAATTGGATAATTTCATCACTTGGAATCTCGATTTTTCCGTTATATCGTTTTTGTATTTGATTAATTAAAAACTGATTATAAGCGCCACCACCTGTGATAAGGACTGATTTCAGTGCATGTTGGTTTAATACTTGACTGATATGTATGGCACAAAATTCGACACAAGTCGCTAATTTATTTTCTATCGAATTAACATGAGAATCTAATAATGGTTTCATGTAGAGTTCAAACCATTCTCGCCCTAAGGATTTATTGGCGGTTTGTAAATCTAATAATTGTGATAATAATTCGTTGTTTAACTTTCCATGAGCTGCCATAGAACCTCCGTCATCAAAGGATTTACCAATCTCTTCGCAAATGTAATTTAAAGCCATGTTGGCTACACAAATATCAAATGCTTGTGTGTTATTTTTTTTAGTAAATGAAATGTTGGCAATTCCTCCAATGTTTAAACAGGAATCATACTGAGCAAATAAATCTCGATCACCAACAGGAACTAATGGAGCACCTTGTCCACCCAACGCAACATCTATACTTCTGAAATCACAGATAGTGGAAACGCCTGTCTTAGCAGCTATAGTGGCACCACAACCCATTTGAGTAGTAAAGCCTAAAGAAGGTTGATGAAAAACGGTATGCCCATGAGATGCAATAACATCAGCAGTTTGATTATTTTTTTGTAAAAACAAATTGATGTTATCAGCAATAAATCCGCCATAGGTGACGTGTAATTTAAAGTACTGTTCTGCGGAAGTTTGATGAGCGTTTTGCAAGCGTTCCTTCCACAGGGCTTCATAATTGATGGTTTCGGAAGCAAGAATCTTAAAATGAATTTTGTGGTTTTCTTCTTTAAATTCGCAAAGTGCTATATCTAATCCATCCAAAGATGTTCCACTCATGATGCCAATTATTTTTATAGACTTAGTTTGCATTAGGTTAAAAATAATGAGAATAAGCTTTTTGAGGGAAATACATTTTAAAACATCTTAACAACTCACTTTTAACAAATTTAACTTTAGCTATTATAAAGTCTATCCTGAAAATTTAGTGAAGGAAATAAGTAATTCAATTATCATTTAAGTGCTTTTAAAGAACGGTATAGTTTATACTTTAAGAAAATGTCGAATAAAACAAGAGCGTAGGCCTGTCAAAAATGCGAGCGGTGTAGTGGTGAAACGAGAATTCAAGATTTTAGTGTAGCGATAGCGAAACGTGAAAATCGTAGAATTCCGTGAGGAGCGTGGAGCATATTTTTGACTTGATTTTTTGTTTCTTTTCATCTAAGGAAAAAGATAGAAAGAAAAATAGATCAATTAATTTTTTCTATACTCTTAAAAATTTAGCTTTCTAATATTCCAGTTTAAGGTTTCTACAATTAATAATTGGTTGGTTAGAATGGGTAAACCTAAAATTAATTTTAAAGTTTCTAATGCCATCATGGAACCGATAGTTGCGGGTAAAGCGCCAAGTACGCCGTTTTCGTCGCAATTAGGAACGTCTTCTGAGTTTGGGGCATCAGGAAAAATATCTCTTAAATTTTTGCTGCCATTTACATTAAATACGGATAGTTGTCCCTCAAATTTTAGGATGCTCCCATATACCAAAGGCTTGTTGAGTGTTACACAATTATCGTTTACTAAATAGCGTGTATGGAAATTATCTGAACCATCAACAACAATGTCAAATTGAGAAATGATTTTCTCTGCGTTCGTTTCACTTAGTAATTCATTGAACGACGTAATTTGAATGTGAGGATATAATGTTTGTAATTTTTCTTTTGCTACAATTGCTTTATGTTTTCCAACATCATCAACTCCATATAAAATTTGCCGATGTAAATTATGTATTTCAATTATATCGAAATCAATAATGCCAATGGTGCCAACACCACAAGATGATAAATACTGTAGAATAGGGCATCCCAAGCCTCCTGCGCCAATGACTAACACTTTAGCTTGAGTTATTTTTTCTTGACCTTGAAATCCAATTTCATCCACCATCATTTGACGACTGAATAACGCTAAGCTGTTTTTTGATACATCAATCATACTGATTATATTAAAGCGTTATCCCAATCTTTCCAAACTGGTTCGTAGCCTTTCGATTTTATTAAATTAGATATGGTTTCAGCATTTCGCTCATCACTGATTTCAAATTGTTCTAAGGATTCCGGTTCAACGGCATAGCCACCAGGGTTTGTTTTAGAGCCAGCACTCATGCTTGTAACGCCTAATGGAATAATATTATTTCTTAAATTTTCTGATTCACGGGTTGAAATTGATAATTCTACATTTTCATTTAATAAACGATACGCACATAATAATTGAACTAATTCTTTATCGGTTACAATTACGTTGGGTTCAATAATCCCTTCTGCTGGTCGCATACGAGGGAAAGAGATAGAATATTTAGTTTGCCAATATGTTTTTTGTAAATAATCTAAATGCAAAGCACAAAAAAAAGAATCTACTCTCCAATCTTCTAATCCTAATAATACGCCTAATCCAATTTTGTGTGTCCCTGATAACCCAACTCTATCAGGCGTTTCAAGTCGATAATCAAAATTTGATTTTTTTCCTTTAGGATGATATTGCTTGTAAACTTCTTTATGATATGTTTCCTGATAAATTAATACGGAGTAAACACCTGCTTCGTGTAGTTCTTTATATTCAGCTGTTTCAAGCGGTTGCACTTCTATAGAAATATTGGCAAATTTTGATTTGATCAATTCTATGGCATGTTTAAAATACGGCACATGAACAGTATGATTGGATTCTCCAGTAACTAAAAGTATATGGTTAAAGCCTTGTGATTTTATAAACGCCACTTCTGTAAGAATTTCCGCATCAGTTAAGGTTTTGCGCATCACTTTATTATCTAAGCTAAATCCACAATACGTACAAATATTATTACACTCATTACTCAAATACATAGGAGCATACATCTGTATCGTTTTGCCAAAACGCTTGGTGGTTAACTCATGACTTAATATTGCCATTTGCTCTATATATGAGCCAGCAGCAGGAGATATCAAAGCTTTGAAATCTTCGAGTGTGCGTTTTTTTGACGACAATGCAGACTCCACATCTTTAGATGTTTTAGAGTAGATAGAACTTTTTTGTTCCTCCCAACTGTATGTGTCAAATATGTTTTTGAAATTCATTGTTTTAGTTTTTATTTCTCGCAGAGTAACGCTGATTGATTAGCAGAGTTTCGGGGAGTTTTTTTATTTTCTGTTTTTTAATCTGCGTAACTTAGCGCTTTCATCTGCCTAAATCTGCGAGAAGTATTATTTATAAATTATTTACGATTCGTGTAATAGAATCTTTTAATGATGATGAATTAAAATTTATAAGTAAGCCAAGTTTTTTATTTGATAATTTTAAATACGTTAATAATTGTTTATGATGCACATCAGTTAAGGATTCTACAGATTTAACTTCAATAATTACTAAATCATTTACGATAATATCTAACCTAAATCCTACATCCATTTTTATATCCGCATATATCATGGGAACCCCAATTTGAGTTTTAACATTATAACCATCTTGTGTTAACTCATAAGCTAATGCAGTTTCATAAACAGATTCTAATAACCCAGGTCCCAATGCAGAATGGACTTTGAACGCCGCTCCCCTGATTGCATATGATATATCATTTTCTCTCATAGTGTTTTTTATTTCTCGCAGAGTGTCGCAGATCGATTAGCAGAGTTTCGAGGAGTTTTTTTTGTTTTCTGTTTTTTAATCTGCGAAAATTAGCGCTTTCACCAGTGCTAATCTGCAAGATGTTTTATGTTTTTATTTATTCATTGTTTTAGTTTTTATTTCTCGCAGAGTACCGCTGATTGATTAGCAGAGTTTCGGGGAGTTTTTTTATTTTCTGTATTTTAATCTGCGTAACTTAGCGCTTTTCATCTGCGCAAATCTGCGAGAACTAATGTTATTTATTCATCCCAAAAAATTCGTTAAAGGACTAGTAGCTGACGCTAAATGATTCACTTTTGAAAGACCTGCTTCGTAGGCCATACGACCAGCTATGACCGCATTTTTAAACGCAATGGCCATTTGTATAGAATTGTTAGATGATGCAATTGCTGTATTTACTAAAACGGCATCGGCTCCCATTTCCA
>JAYVDU010000357.1:0-3904 GCA_043749245.1 Bacteroidota bacterium
ATTTGGCGATTTAGCTTGTCACGCCTCGGCGTGATTGCTTCTTTTTGATCAAGCAAAAAGAAGGTTAAAAAGATGGCTGAGTTTATGAGGAAACCCTATGGATTAACCTCTGTTCAACAAAATTCTGAAAGTCGTGCCTTTGTTTTCTTCGCTCTGTAAAACAAATATTTTCCCATCGTGGTAATTCTCAATAATGCGTTTGCATAAAGAAAGTCCTAATCCCCAACCACGTTTTTTAGTAGTAAAACCAGGCTTAAAAACGGATTTGAATTTAGATTTATGAATTCCTTTTCCTGAATCTTTTATATCAATGGATACACCTTCTGGAATATCAATAACACTAATCGTTAATTCGCCTTTTCCATCCATCGTATCTACTGCATTTTTACAAATGTTTTCAATGACCCATTCAAATAAAGGTACTGATAGTTGTGCGTGAATTTCGGTATCCGGTAGATGTAACTTATAATTTACATTTTTAGATGTTCTGGTTTTTAAATAATCAATAGCATTTCTTACTACCAAACAAACATCTTCGTCTTGTAATGTAGGCTGAGAACCAATCTTAGAGAATCGTTCAGTGATCATATTTAAGCGTATCACATCACGATTCATTTCATCTACAATAGACTCATCCATGTCACTGCTTCTTAAATAATCAATCCACGCCATTAAAGATGATAGAGGTGTGCCTAATTGATGGGCTGTTTCTTTACTCATACCAACCCATACTTGGTCTTGTTCAGCTTTGCGAGCAGTACTAAATAAAATATAAGCTATTAATAAGAATACACCAATAACTCCAAATTGGATATAAGGATAATATTTTAATTGTATAAGTAAGGGCGACTGCTCATAAAAAATATAATTTTTAGAGCCTTCTCCCAAATCCACTAAAATAGGCGTATTTTGAAGCTCCATCAATTTAATAATGGCAACTGATTTTTCATGCGTATTAATTTTAGTAGAATCAATATTACCGTAAGCAATGATATTTGTTTTAGAGGAATCAGTATAAATAACAGGCACTGCTGCACTGTTAATAGCCACCTCTGATATAAATGATTTAATTAAACTATCAAATACAATTTTAATATCGTTAAACAAGCGACTGTCTTTATAGTATAAATAATTTTTATGTCCCCGGTAAACCTCAATTTCAACCGGTTCATACAGAGATTTCATATTAACTAATTCTTTTTGTAAAGCAATTTTATCATTTGCAATAACAGAATCTAAATTTCTACTGGCTGTTACATTGTTTTTATCATCCGTAAGAATAACAGGAACAGTCGTATTATCTTGTAATACTTTTAATACAAAAGAAATATCTGTTAAGTCGCTGTTGAGCTGTTTAGTGGCTAAAGCGTATAGCTCTGCTTTTTTACGTTCTTCGGTTTTTAGTTTTTGAAATAAATCGTTAGTGAATTTTACAAGCTTTGCTTTTTTCTGAACGGCTTCTGCCCACAGAGTCACTTTTTTTTGTTCATCGTTAGCAATTCGATTTACTAAATTATTGGTGTACCAAAGCGATGTGAATACAATACCAATGGCTACTATAAACAGTATCCATTTCCATTGTTGTTTTTTTGAGTAGATATTCATGCTTTTACGTAACTAAAAATAGTTATTATATAACGCTAATGCAAACAAGATATTGTTTTATCTGACACCGCCTTTCTTACAAGCTCTACAGAACGAATATCTAATGTATGTGGCTATACTAAAAGTTTAGTGAAGGAAAATAGCCACAATTAAATGCTGTTTTAAAACGCTTTTAAGGGGAGAAATAGACTTTATTTTAAGAAAATGCAGGATAGGATAAGAGCGTAGGTCTGTCAAAAATGCGAGCAGTGGAGGGGTGAAACGAGAATTCAAGATTTTAGTGTAGCAATAGCGGAACGTGAAAATCGTAGAATTCCGAGAGGAGCGCGGGGCATATTTTTGACTTGTCACGCCAAGGCGTGATTGTTTCTTTTTCATCTAAGGAAAAAGATAGAAAATAAAATAGTATACTAAATATTTACTATAGCGATGTTTGTAATAACCAATAAACATGCGCATTAAAACGGATATCCAATGCCGAAATTGAGAATAGTCGTGTTTCTGATAGGCTGTTTATCAAAAGTCCAGCGATTGTTTTCGGTATACTGTGGATCTCGAATACGAACAGCGGCATCTAAACGTAGTACAAAAAAACTAAAATCATATCGTATGCCAAAGCCACTGCCTATAGCTATTTCCTTATAAAATCGGCTTGCGTCAAGGTTTCCGTTTGGTTTATTAGGATCTTTATTTAGCGTCCAAACATTGCCTGCATCCACAAACCAAGCACCATAAAAGGATTTAAAAATATGGAATCTATATTCCAAATTACTTTCTAATTGTACATCTCCAATTTTATCGTAGCGAGCAGTAGAGTTTGACGGATCATAGCTTCCAGGTCCTAATGTTCTCGCCCTCCAAGCCCTAATGCCATTTGGACCGCCACTGAAAAAACTTTGTTCGTATGGTAATACAGAAAGGTTTGCTAAAGGCTTTCCTATACCGCCAGCAAAGCGGTATACTAATTTATCTAGTTTTCTAATTTTAAAATATAAACGATAATCCACCTCTGCTTTTACAAATTGAGAAAATGGGATACTAAATAATTTATATCTTCCAAGACTATCTTTTGGTTGTTCGGTAACATTATAAAATCCTCTTAATATAGTGCCAGATGAGCTTAACGTTATTTTGAGATACGTAAGCGTATTTTTTTTTGGTACATTTTGATTGTTGTACGTGGCCGATAATTTTGACAAAGTTGTTAAATGGTCCTGAAAAGCATTCAATAAAAAATAATCCTTAGAGCTATATAATGTTGCTTGATAAGCGTCTGTTAATTGGGCTTTTACAGTATATGCTTCTATGGGCACAATATCATACGTTAATAATCCTTTACTATTATTAAACCTAAATCCATAAGACACATTGGCGATAGTTCGTGTAAATAATTGACTTGATTGATAATTAAGTGAGGCATTTAAAATAGTTTTAGGTTGTGAAAAAAATCGTTTTTCTTTCTCGTTTTTTTTGTAGTAAAATAAGGTAAATGGAAATAATGGTTTAGGAAAATAAATACTTAATTCAGGTCCAAATTGAAAGGTGTTAAAAATCTTTTGAATATTAGTTAAATCTGCGGATGGTTCGTTACTATTTAATGCTTTTTGTGCCGTAAGCGAACCTTTTAATTTAAGCTCTACCAATTCAGCCCCTTTAAAGGCGTTTTTATTTTGAAACACAATATTACCGGCAACTCCTAAGTTACCAGAAGTATTAGTGCCCTCTACTTCAACTGTAATAGCTTGCTTTACAACAGGCTGACAAACAATATAACAATCTAATTTATCCGAGTAATAAGGGTTTTTAACGTATTGTAAAAAAACAGTTTTAAATACTTTTAATCCTGTTAATTCTTTATAAGTATCCTCTGCTAAATCTTGTTGATACAATTGCCCAGGTGTTACTGATAGACACCTTGAAATATCTTTACGTTTAAATAGTAATTTATTATTATGTAAAAAAGTAATATCGTTATAAAGCGTTGTGTCTTTCATGTAAATATCAGATGCTTTTCCTCTAAAATCAGGGATGGTTTCCAGAATGACATAGATGTTTTGTAAGTGAAAACGCGGATGATTTATATAAACAAGCGAATCGTTTGATCCAGAAAAGGATTCGGAATATTTACTGATTATTAATGTGAGATGAACGTTGTTGCCTGTTAAATTAGTATCTACAAGGTATTTTATATAATCAGAAGCAAAGAAGAAAAATCCATTATTGAGTTGATTATTTGTAATTCGACCTCGTTCTTTTTGCAAAATACTTTCGTTAAATACAGCGCCTCGTTTAATGAGAG
>JAYVDU010000358.1:0-3901 GCA_043749245.1 Bacteroidota bacterium
GGCTCTACTGAACGTAAACGATCAATATATGGAAACCCCGCCTCTACATCTAATTTTACAGTAGCCACACCTGCGCCATCTTGCCCACGGTTAATCATCTTATCCATGATCTGGTACATTTTATGTAAACCATATCGGCTACTACCGTATTTTTCTTTGTAAAAACTTAAAGGCTTTAATAATCTAATTAAAGCTACTCCGCATTCGTGTTGAATTATATCACTCATATGTTTAAGAAAACGTAAAGTTACTATTTCCTTAGACGTTTTGCCAAAGGTTTTTAACTAAATATTAAGTAAGAGTCTGTTCAAATTTATATTGTAATAATTGTTACAACGTATTTTTGATTGAAAAGAGGCAAATTTTGCATACAAAAAGACGTATAACAAAATTATTAGATAAATTTTAAACAGGCTCTAAGTTGGGAATCCTATAATTCATCTATAAAATCAACGTTTTTATCAGGCTAATTCGTATATTTAAGTTGAAAATAAAGATAATATGATATATAAATTTTTGACAATCATTTCTTTTTTAATTATTACTGATACCCTATCGGCACAGGTGAAAATTAATGAATATTCGGCTTCTAACTCAGGCACTACTATTCTTGATAATCAAGGTAATAATTCTGATTGGATAGAATTATTTAATGCGAGTTCCAGTGCTATTAATGCTGGTGGCTGGACGTTAAGCGATGACCCGGCTAATCCTACAAAATATACCTTACCCGCAGGAACTAACGTTCCCGCAAATGGTTTTTTAAGAATATGGTGTAGCGGAAAAGGTTCGCCCGCCAATGTTTCCGGACATATACATACCAATTTTAAATTAACACAATGTAATAACGATTGGATTGTGTTAATGAACGGTTCAACAATTATAGATTCCTTACAGTTAAGACGCACACAAGCCTTACATTCGAGAGGAAGATTTCCTGATGGATCAGCCAATTGGAAAATATTTACAAGTCCTACACCTAATGCTTCTAATACATCAATGGCTTACGACGATTATGCACCTAAACCCAAATTAGCACCAGGCGCTGGCTTTTACAGTAGCTCACAAAGCATTACTATCACTGCAACTCCGGCCACCAGCTTAACAGTTTATTATACAATTAATGGTGATGAGCCAACAACAGGCGCTACCGTTTATGCATCAGCACCAGTCAATGTTTCAACAACAACCGTTTTACGAGCTTATGCCATTAGCAGTAATACCACCATTTTACCAAGTTTTATGGAAACGAATACCTACTTCATTTCCGAAACAATTGATGCGCGTTATGGCGTTGTTTCTATCAGTGGTGGCACTCCTTTAAATTCGTTGATGGGAGGCACACAAATTAAACCAAAAACACATTTAGAATATTTTGAAAACGGATCTCAAAAAACAGAGGGCTACGGTGCGGCTAATAAACATGGAAACGACTCTTGGGCTTATAACCAAAGAGGTATTGATATAGAAACCTTTGACGAGTATGGCTATAATAATGCGTTTAAGCATAAGTTTTTTACCGATGGGCACATGGGAGCCAGCAACCGTAAGGATTTTCAACATATCATTTTAAAAGCAGCGGCATCCGATAATTATTCTTCATCAAATAATACAGGCAAACCATCTTGCCACATGCGCGATGCGTTTGTACAAACCTACTCTTTCAAAAAATGGATTGGAGATTGATGGCCGTAGAAATAAACACACACTTGTATTTAAAAATCGCGCTTACTGGGGTTTATACGAATTGCGGGAAGCCTTTGAAGGAGATTATACAGATTACTATTATCAGCAGCCAAGCGATAGTATTGATAATTTAGCTTATTGGGGAGGCCTGCAAATACGCAATGGTAGCGACACAGGCTGGGTTAACTTATACAATTTTGTAATGGGAAATGCCATGACGAATGCCGCTAATTATAATTACGTAAATAGTAAACTTAATTTTAATAGCATTATTGATTATATGATTTACAACTCTTATGTCGTTAATTCTGATTTCATTAATTGGAACACTGCCTGGTGGAGAGGCCGAGCAACACAAGGCACTAACAGAAAGTGGAAATACTGGATGTGGGATATGGATAACGTATACGATCTTGGCGAAAATTTTTCAGGCTTGCCAACTACAGGTATGACATCGAGCCCGTGTGATTATACGAACGTGTTTCAAAATGCAGGGCCTGATAAAGGACATCCTGATATTTTAGAAAAACTCTTAACGAATCCTACATTCAAATCATTATATGTTAATCGATATGCAGATTTAATTAATACGACATTTAAATGTGATAGTATTTTAACACATTTTTATTATTTCAAATCGATATTAACACCCGAAATGCCTCGCCAAATAGCTAAATGGGGAGGAACCATAGCCGAGTGGAATAAAAATATGGATACCTTAGAAAGCAAAATTCATCAACGTTGTGCATACATTGAATCACAAATTTCAACGTGTTATAGCGTAACAGCAAGGCCATTAACTGTTGATGTTGATCCGCCGGGAGCAGGTAGTGTTAAATTAAATTCAATTTGGTTAACTAATTACAAATGGTCGGGTACTTATTTTGCACCTGTTACCATGACTTTTAAAGAAACCGTGATTGATACGGCACATTATGAATTTGATTATTGGGAATTTAAAAATCATACGCCATCGCCTAATACCAAAGCTGATAGTGTGAGTATCACTTACACACAAAGTGATGATGTGATTGCACATTTTATTGAAAAAACGTCCGACGTTATTTTTCCAACGGCTTTTACACCCAATGGTGATGGACGAAACGACATCTTAATGCCACTAGGTACAAAATATATTAAATCTTTATCTGTTGAAATATGGAATCGTTGGGGACAATTAGTATATAGCTCCACAGATCCTACAAAAGGCTGGGATGGCTATTTTCAAGGAACAGAAGCTCAAACAGGTGTGTATGCTTACTTAATAAAATACACAACCTTAAAATGCGATGATAAATATTCAAAAGGAAATATAACGCTCATTAGATAATATGAAAAAACTATTATACTTTTTATTATTCATTACCTCCACAGCATCTGCACAAGATGTACATTTTTCGCAAATACAAGAATCACCTTTGTGGTTAAATCCTGCGAATGCTGGTTTTTTTAATGGGTATCTCAGAGCAGTTGCTAATTATAGAAATCAGTGGGCATCGATGGGAAGCCCCTATCAAACGATGTCGCTATCAGTTGATGGCTCTGCATTAAAAACAGCAAAGAAAAAAGCATATTTAGGTTTGGGATTATTTGTATTTAATGATAAGGCAGGGGTTGCTAAAATTGGCACAACGCAAGTGCAATTTCATTTGAATGTTATTTTAAAAACAAGTAGAAAAAGTCGCATAGCGGGCGGTATTAATTTAGGCTATAATCAAAACTCAGCTAATTACGCAGCACTTACTTATGGTAATCAATACACAGGTAAAGACATTGATAAAAGCATTGCGAGCGGAGAAACGGTGAATTATCGTTCTTTTGTAAATACCGATGTTGGTGCAGGTATTAATTACGAATACTCTTCTGCTAATATAGATATGGTGCGCGACGATATTTTCAGTATTAAATTTGGTGCAGCAGTTCATCATATTAATCAACCAACTCAAAAATTTAGTTCAGGCTCTACCTATCAATTACCAATGCGTTTTGTAGGTAACGTGCAAATTCGTATTGATTTTAAAGACACGAAAATATGGGTCAAGTTAATTTTCTGGGGAGTAAGTTGTTAAGCAAATAGTTTTTGTAGTCTAAAAAGGAAAAATTTCACGTCAGTAACACCTCTTAAATTGGCTCTAAAGTTTTTTATTTTTGAGTTAAACGATTCGGCATTTGCATTGGTACTTCTGTTGTCAAAAAAGTTTAAGATATTGTTTAA
>JAYVDU010000359.1:0-3901 GCA_043749245.1 Bacteroidota bacterium
GGAATTTGATTGGTAAGAAAAACAAATCTCCATAAAAAAAGGGAGATTACTAATCTTTAGTAACTCCCTTTTATTGTAATTTTATTTCGGACGCTAATGCAATTAAATATGGATTTATGCAAGTGTGTAAATTTAGATTTGTCATAGATGGTTACATTGGACTTGGCGTCCGAGGTAAAATTGTAAGCTCATCTTTAACGAATGACCAAAATAATAATTTAATGTCAAGTGATGATTCGTATAACATCAATCTGCTTATAAATAAAGCTGGGACTTTTATTAGACCAAATGTTGACATTGGGTTTAAAATTGGGTATAGAATAAAATAACTAGGGCATAATCCACGGTTTGCCTCAGCCTTGCAGAAGTACAAGCATTTGCAAAAGCGGTAGAAAGTTTTTTATTTTTCTTTGCAAATGGCAATAAACAGTTATCTTCGTTAGTGGCTTTTCGGCAGAAAGTTTTTCAAACGTTGGCCGAAATCAAACCGCGAAAACGTTATGTGTAATTGCAACCGTATAAATGTAAATCAAAAAATTATGAAAGTATTAATTATTCTTTTTTTTATTTTTAACATTAATATTGCATTTTCACAAGTCACATTTGAATTAACGACTGACACTTCAAGTTTTCCAGACATTAGAGGTAGAATAAAAAATGAGTCCATTTTTATAAGGCTCGACGGTAATAATGTTTCTGCATATTTTAGACGAGCAACTTTAGAATATCAAATAGGTGATTATATTTCTACAATAAATGACCTTAATCAAATTCTAAGAATAAAGCCTAACAATCCAGACGCATATTCTAACCGAGGCATGTGTTACGTGTTCCTAAAAGATACAAAACAGGCAATCAAAAATCTAGATTTAGCTATAAAATATGAACCTAATAATTCGGTGAATTATTTCAATAGAGCATATGCTAAGACGAGTAGCAAAAACTATAAAGCCGCAATTTTAGACCTTAATAAAGCGATTGAATTAAATCCTAACTATACAAAAGCATATGCGAACCGCGGTTTTACAAAAAGAAAACTTAGCCTTTATGCTGAGGCAATTCTAGATTACAACAAAGCAATTGTACTTAACCCGTATTACGTAGAAGCACTTATAAATAGGGGAGGAATCAAATATATATTAAAACAATATTCTGAAGCTATTTCTGACTATAATAAAGCATTAGAAATAGCTCCATTTATTGAATCAAATGGTTTCTTTAAAGCCTGTGCTCAAGCATATGAAAAATTCGGAGATGTAACTAATACAAAGCTATATAATGATAAAGCATCGAAACTAAATGAAGACTCATTGATTCCATCCTTTAATAAAAATTAATGTTATTAAGGTTGCTTAAATTTGAATTTAACTACACATAACCGAACCTACCAAAAATGCGGCCATTAGTATAAGCATTTGCAAAAGCAGTCTCTTCGCGAAAGACAGTTATTTTGCTTTGCAAATGTCCATTAAATATTTAGCTTTGTTATTAGCAGCTCGTTAGAAACGGTTTCAAAACCGCACTTCCGGTAGTTGCCAAACCTTATAAGTAAGCCATAGCAAACAAACTAAATTTAAAGAAAATTTATGGATTTTAAACATTTCGAAAACGCAGACAAATTTCTAACTTTACTAGATAACGAAGTTGTATGCGATTGCTGTCATCAAACAAAAAAATGTTTTGAAGCGACATTGAATGATTCCGTTTGTTCCGAATGTTTAACAACAGGGCAACTGCCAAAACTAGACACAACGACCTGTAGTGGTGACGTTGATGAATTAAAAAGTCAACTTAGAGATTTAAACCCAAGTTATAGTGAAGAACGATTAGAGAAAATTGTAAAAAGTAAAACAAATGTGTTAGAAAAAACAACTCCTCAATTAGTTACTTGGCAAGATTGGGATTGGCCTTGTGCAGACGGAGATTACTGCAAATTTATTGGTTATGGTTCGCAAGAATTCTTCAATAGACTGAGTAAAGATGGGAGTGGCAGAGCGCTTTTTGAATCATCTTTCTATTACCGAATTAAAGATGTAAGCGATGATACATTGTGGGACAATCTTTTACCAGAAAACGAAATTCACAGCGACGCATACAATGTTGTCTTTTATGTTTTCAAAAGTTTAAATTCAGACAAAATTATAACAACTTGGGATTGTTCATAACGAAAAGAAACGGCCAACTTATAACCCACGGTTTGCCTCTGCCTCGCAGAAGTACAAGCATTTGCAAAAGTGGTAGTCACGCCAAAGGTTGATTTATTTTTTCTCTGCAAATGGCATTAAACAGTTATCTTCGTTTGTGGCTTTTCGTTAGACAACGCTTTCAAAACCGCACTTCTGGTAGCTGTCAAACATTATAAGGAACAACGTTAGATTCATACAACATTAAGGCTAAAGTCAAATTAAAATGAAACAAATAATCCTTTACATACTTACACTGACTGTGATTTTCGTAAACGCACAGACGCAAGATACTTCGAATTGGAAAAAGTTAAAATATAAAATTCAAGATGAAACTTTCTTTATAAAACTTAATCCAGACGACCCATATCATTATTACAACAGAGGTAATGCAAAAAGAGACTTAAACATGTACGATGATGCCATTGCCGATTTTACCAAAGCCATTGAATTGAAACACGAACGTATTTGGACTGTATTTTACAATAGAGGAAATGTATATTGCAGAATGCTAAAATGGAGAGAAGCAAAAAATGACTTTTCAAAGGCAATTGAATTGAACAATAAGTATATTAATGCTTATTTCAATAGAGGAATGGTGAACGATAGTCTAAAACTATTTAATGAAGCATTGAAAGATTTTGACAAAGTAATCGAACTAGACCCCTTGACTTCCGAGGCTTATATTACTAGAGGTATTTTAAAAATCGAACTCAATAATTATACAGAAGCTATAATTGATTTTGAAAAAGCAATAAAGCTAAATCCTGATGATATAAATGGTTACTATAATTGTGGTAGAGCTGAAACTGACAGAAAAAATTTCGTTAAAGCAATCGAATATTTTAACAAAGCTATTACAATAGATCAAAGCAGGGGATATTTATATAATAGCAGAGGCGTGGCGGAAGAAGAGTTGAAGAAATACAATGAAGCTTTTGTAGACTTTAAGAAAGCAACAGAACTTGACACAACAAACCAAGGCTTTAAAAATAATTTAAAAACTATTCAAGGGCAAAAAAAATAATATTCTCTTCTGACAAATTAATCGATACTGTAGGAATGATAATATGTGACTTGAACCATTTGAACGTTGCAGCTTATAACCCGCGATTTGCCTCAAACTTTCAAAGGTACAAGCATTTGCAAAATCAGTCGCTCCACGAAAGACAATTATTTTCGCTTTGCAAATTGCAATAAACAGTTATCTTCGTTAGTGGCTTTTCGGTAATCACACTATGGCGTGATTCAAACCGTTGCTTAGCGAGAAACCGTTAGCAGACATTTAAAAATCATCTTCCTCTTCTTTTTTCTTAGGAGCAAGGGGTTTTTCTTTCTTTTTAGGGTCATCACCAAATTGAATTTTAAAAGACTGATTTGCCTTTTCCGTTTCTTTTACTTTAGCGCTGTCTTTTTTAAATAGACCAAATTCTTCTTTTAAAATATTTTTAAGTGTTTGTTTTTCTTGTTTTATATCTTGTTTAATTTTTTCCTTAGCACCTTTTTTATCGTATTTAATCGTTGGGTTGTCAATAGGCCCAGACATCACTATAAATACCGAACGACGGTTTTGTGGATCATTTTCTACTAAGGATAATTCTTCATCAAAATTTTTATTACCACGTGGTTTTTTAGATAAAATTTCACTTAATAATAATTGTATATGATAGTCAATCACATTATCAAATCCATGTTTGCCCCATAATTCCATATTAATA
>JAYVDU010000360.1:0-30679 GCA_043749245.1 Bacteroidota bacterium
CCTAATATCACATAAAAAAAGAAATTATTTGAATCGAAAGGTTGCTTTAATTTAAAAAACAACAAATTACTTTCGTGTAAAATGATTTTTGAAATTAATGCACCTGAAGCAGCTGCTATTAATAATGGAATAAAAGTAGTAATACTGATGTCGACTAAAATCACTTCTAAAGCAAATAATACTCCTGCAATTGGTGCATTAAATGCGCCTGCAATTCCTCCTGCAGCCCCAGCTGCTAATAAAAGTGTTCTATCCTTATAGCTTAATTTATAGGTTCTGGCAAAGTTTGAACCTATTGCTGAACCAGTGCTCACAATCGGAGATTCTAAACCAGCTGAACCACCAAAACCAACAGTGAATGCACTTGTAATAATATGCGAGTACATTTGACGAAAAGGCAAAAAACTACCTTTTTTTGCAATAGAAAACAGTATATCTGTATTCCCCTTATTTAATTGATTATGTAAAAAATATTTTATTATTAAAATAGTAATACCAATACCAATAAGCGGAAGTACTAAGTACAAATATTTGAAATCGTATTTCAAGAAAAAACCATCCACTAAATAATGACGAATGCCATGTACGAATGATTTTAATACAACTGCTGCTAAACCCGCAGAAATACCAACCAAAATACTTGAGAAAATTAGAAATTGTTTTTCTGAGGTTTTCTCGTGAATCCAATTAATTGCTCGTTCTATGTAATTTATTTTTTTAAGGTTCACTTTCTTTGTTTATTCTATTAATAATTTTACTTTTTTAATATTAAATTTAACAGTTAGCCACTTTTTTATTTGGTTAACTTGTTTTACATTCAATCTATTCTTATCATCTTTATAATAAACCAACAACAATGTGTCAGTTTTATTATCGGAAAAATTAATAACTCTATCAATTATAAGTTCGCGTGGAGCTCCAAACAGTGAATGAAATTCTTTAATAGCATCATTTCTTTTTAATTTAAAATCATCATGTTCTATGAGGTTATTTTTAAGTTCCGCTATTTCTTTATTCTTTACTTTTAGCAGATCTTCTTGCCTCAAAAACAAGTCCTGAATTATACCCTCTTTAAGTTCATCAATATCAACTTTAGTTTCCGAATTTACACTGCTTTTAACCACAATTATAGCATTTGCCAAATCATAAATTGCTTTTTTTCGCTCAAGTTGCTGTTTAATGCTATCAATTCTATTATCATTAACTAAAGTAATAATAATTTGTTTTTTTTCAGGTATAATTTCTTTATTGAGTAAAGAATAATTAAACATAGAAGATTCTTCGTTTAATAATTTATTCGCATTTTGAGTAAACATCTCATTCTTTACAAAGTAATAAGCTAAATATATACTTGGTAAAATGGTTAATATAGCAATTGTTCCAATCCAATTTTTAATTTTTCTGGCAATTATTTCGTTAACGTGCGTTACCGGATTAAATTTCAAAAATCTAACTATCAAAAAAGTAGAAATACTAATAAATACACTATTTATTAAATAAAGATAAAATGCACCAAAAAAATAACACCATTGCCCAGTTGCTAAACCAAAACCAGCGGTACATAATGGCGGTATCAATGCAGTAGCAATAGCTACACTAGGAATAACATTATTGAATTTTTTACGGGAACTAGCTACAATGCCCGATAATCCTCCAAAAAATGCAATTAGTACGTCCCAAATTGTTTGATATGTTCTAGCTAACAATTCGGATTGTGCGTGATGAAGTGGAGAAAGTAAAAAATATAAAAAATATGCTAGTAATCCTATTAAAGTTGCAATTAATAGATTTTTTACAGCCGATTTTATTAATGTGTGTCAAGCGGATACCCACATAAAATAAATCACATATTTAAGTATATACTATATAAATAGTGGTTTTATAACGAGCCTCATAAGTGTTTACTTTGAATAATCAGTTTCAGAAAATATTTTTTTATTTATTCCATCTTTTACTCCTTTCCTAAATTATTTCAAAGATCTCCGCCCAAACTGTAATAATTATTTTATTTATTTTGGCTACCAGCAAATTCTTACTGAGTGTCCAATTCTTAGCCTAGTGCATCCAAATCGCTTTCAGATATATCATCAAGTAAATTTTTTTTATTATTTGTATCTTCTTCAGCAGTCGGTAATTTAATTTTAGAAACATCTTCTGGATTAATATTCTTCTCTTCTTTCCATTTACTATAAATATCTTCTTTAGTAGGATACAAAGGGTGTCCCGTGTGATTATTTTTATTTTTGTTTGCATTCTGCTCTTTTGACAGATTCGCTTCATTGTCTTTTTGTTTCATGGCATGTATTGTTTAAATTATATTAAGTTGAAAAATTTCTAAAAATGTATGCTTCCGTTTTCACTTACCAAAGAACTTATACTCTTTAGCTTTTAAAGCTTATTTAATCTTTATGATTTGTTTTTGATGTTCTTCATTTCTTACAGCATTTTGTAAAGTGGTTTTACTCTGTATTTTCAAATTTTTTATTTAATTATTATAATTGCACCTAATGTTATTTTAGTTTTTATTGAATTTGAAATTGCACAAGCCTTTTCACTCATTTCAATTACTCGTTTTGCTTTTGTTTCATTTTGACTTGAAGGAATTATTAGTGTGGGCTTCAATACAACTTCTGTTATCGAAAACTTGCCATTAACCTTTTCTATCTTTCCAATTGCGTTGCTTTCAAAGCTGATGAATTGAAACTTTGAATTTTCGGCTACCAATAAGAAAGTGGACATTAAGCATGAGTTTACCGAAGCAACAAATAAATGTTCTACTGTCCACTTCTCTTTAATTCCATTAGTAAATTTGGGAGGCGTTTCAACTTTAATTTTACTTGCGATGATTGGTGAACTTAAAGTTCCTTGTGTTGCTGAATCCCAAAGTAAATTTACTTCGTAATAATGTATATCATTCATTGTTAATGTTTTTTATTGGAATTTTTATTACAATTAATCAAATTTCATTTATTTTTGAAATGATTTTTTTATAGTATCATATATCGTTGGTGTTCTCAAAAGTAACTTCAAATATTTTTTTGGGTGACTCAAACTCAAACGGATTTCTCGCTATAATCGTCATCTAAATCAATAATCTAGTGTTTTCCTTAAGTGTATTAAATGAATTATCATATAACAAAATTGAATTATTTCCCATTAGAAAGTATTATACTTTTATACGTATAATTTGCATAATTCACACGTAAAGCATTGTCGCGTTTAGAAGAATGATGTTAAATTCAAATGATGCTATAATCGAGAAAAAATATCGTTTTTTTATTAATTAATATATGATAAATTATCAGTTAATTGCTACTTCACTAATGACAAACCAAAATTTATTTGGTTCTTTTTATTCGTTCTTTTTATTTAATAATAAGAATTAAATTTTTTTCATAATTACTAAATATTATCCTTTTGCTCAAAATCGCCTTTCGAATTATCAATTGCATTATTTAAAAATGGTTTTTATTTCTTACGTCGTTTTAGAATTTATTTTCAATTTACAACTGCAATATTCCCAACTTCTTATAATTATTACTATCTATTGAATGCTAAACTGTAATTACCATTCTATGTATGAATAGGATTTATTATCTAAGATTATGTAATTCCCTTATTATCCTGAATTTCATAAATATGCTAAATTTATTGTTTAAGTTTTGCTTAAAAAAGCACGTTTTAATTTATATAATATTCATAACTACTAATTTTATATATTACTTTGTATTAAAAGTAATTTAGTTTTAAATGAGACTGTATAAGTCAAATATTAAAGTATGTATTTTTAAATTATAAAATGATTAAAGTTATTTTTGGTTAAAATTGATGTCACTGCAAAATTCTTTATTTGTAATTAATCTTTGTGATTTTACGAAGCCTTACTCTATACATTAACCTATTTTAACAAAGTTTTTTGTTTTAAAACTTAAAGATTGATATTTATCAATCTTTTTACTGCCTCAACACTTCATCTTTGACTTACAGCAAAAATTAAGTATTCATATTAGTTACGCTCAAAACAAAGCCAAATAATTCAATGTGTGAATTTTACAATGAATAATAGTAATAATATAAGAATACTAAAGTATAAGGCTGTTATTTTGTCTTTATTAAAACATTATAAAAAAAACAATTAATCCTTTCACTAAAAATCAAAAATCATGGAAACTACAAACAATGAAACGCTTAACGAAGGTGCAAAAGTAATAGAAAAATTATTAAGCAATACTAATTCAGCTATGACTGATATGTATAAGAAGCAAATGGAATTGACAACAAGCTTTTATAATAACTTATTTAACTCTGGTTTAGGGCATAATAACTTGTGGAATCAAAATACTCGTATCCCCAATATATTTCCTAGTACGGATATGAGTAAATTGTTTGCAAATCCATTAACTGATTTTTTAAAAGGTAATATACAAAACCCATTCGCTACAGCAATGGAAAATGGAATGAAACAAATTGTGGAGTTTAATCAGAAAATGGTTTCGGAATTTACTAATGAAATCGATAATAATAAAACCAACTGGGATGCTATTGGCAAAGAATATAAAGAAACAATCAATTCCCGATTAGAAACTTCAAAAGAAATTCTGAATTCCGTTACTGAAACATATAATAAACAAAACGAATTAGCAATTGAAATGAATATAAAGACAATTAATGAAATAAGCGATCAGTTGAGTAAAGCAATGAAACAGAATCAAAGCTTGTGGTCAGATGTGTTAAAAATGTCACATGGCTCTTTAAATGTTGAAGAAAAAACAACAGAATCTGTTTCGAATGAAAACAAGAAACGCTCAAGTGTTCCAGTAAGTGAATTTATGGATCACAAAGCTAAATAATTAGATAAAACAGTACTTAGAAAATTGAAATGAAAAAACTCGAAAAAAAAACAGTATTTATTACAGGCGGTTTATCAGGAATTGGAAAAGCTTGTGCAATTGCAGCTGCAAAAGAAGGTGCGAATATTGCTATTGCTGATTTAAAACCATCAATAGATAATGAAGCGATGAATCAAATAAAAATGGAAAATCCAAAAGCTATTTTTATTGAATGTGATGTTTCAAAATTTGGACAAGTACAAGCTGCTATCGAAAAAACAATTTTAACTTTTGGAACATTAGACGTTGCTCTTAATAATGCAGGTATTGGGGGGAAATCTTATAAAGTTGGAGATATGCCTGAAGAAGAGTGGCTTAACGTAATAGGCATAAACTTAAATGGCGTGTTTAATTGTATGCGACACGAGTTAGCCCAAATGGAAAAACAGAAAAGTGGTATTATTGTAAATATGTCTTCAATAATGGGCAAAGTTGGCTTAGCTACTTCCTCCCATTATGATGCAGCAAAGCATGGCGTAATTGGTCT
This sequence comes from Bacteroidota bacterium, assembly GCA_043749245.1. Taxonomy (GTDB): domain Bacteria; phylum Bacteroidota; class Bacteroidia; order B-17B0; family Aurantibacillaceae; genus UBA4416. The sequence continues at coordinate 5,377 of JAYVDU010000360.1, forward strand.
TACTCAAACTGCAGCACTCGAATATGCTACGCATGGCATTAGAATCAATGCAATCTGCCCTGGATTTATTGAAACGCCTTTACTTACAAAAACTGGAATCAATCGGCATTTGGACGTTAAGCAACATTTAATTGACTTACATCCTATGAAACGATTAGGCAAACCAGAGGAAATCGCAAAAGCCTTTATTTTTCTGGCTTGCGATGATAGTTCATTTGTATCAGGAACTTCATTAGAAATTGACGGTGGTTTTTTGGCAGAATAAAGCAAATAAAAATGTTTATTAAAATAGTGATGAAAGGATTTAAAAGAAACTGTTCTTAATTTAAAATTATTATTATGGAAGTCACACAAAATTTAAGCTTAAGTGAATTACTGAATTGTATTACTTTAGTGAATCAAAGAATAACTAAAAATTACATTAAAAATATTTCTGGCTATCACCATGACCTTCGCGATATGGGTCTTACATATTCAAATCTTATAACAAAAACGCTGGTAAATCCAGAAGAGATGTTGAGGATGTATAATTCTAATTTAGATTTTTTGAAAGCAAAGCAGGAAGTTTTCAGAAAAACAATTTTGGGAATAAATGCAGAAAATATGCAGGTAATTGAACCACTCAAAGGCGATAAGCGCTTTTCGGATTTAGCATGGGATAACAATCCATTTTTCAATTTTATTAAACAAAATTATTTGTTGTCTGAGAAATTGGCGGAGCAAATTGTAGATGAAGTTGAATTAGATGATAAAAGCAAAAAAAAACTTGGCTTTTATGTTGGTCAATATATGGATGCCTTTTCACCAACAAATTTTCTTTTTACAAATCCGGAAGCTATGCGGTTAGCTGTTGAAACCCAAGGGAAAAGTATATTAGATGGTTTAAATAATTTAATTACAGACCTTGAAATAGGAAAGATTTCACAAACAGATGAATCTGCATTCGAAGTTGGAAAAAATTTAGCCGTGACTCCTGGAACCATTGTTTATGAGGACGAATTAATGCAACTGATTCAATATACTCCTGTTACAAAAAAAGTTTTTGAAACTCCTCTTGTAATGATTCCGTCTTGGATTAATAAATATTATATACTTGATCTGGAACCCCAAAAATCATTTGTGAAATATTTGGTAGGGCAAGGAATAACTGTATTTATGGTTTCATGGCGCAATCCAAAAATTGGAATGGGCAATTTGAAGTTTGATGATTATGTTGGAAATGGTGCTATAAAGGCAATTGAGATTGCGCAAATTATTTCGGGAGTTAAAAAAGTTAACACTTTGGGATACTGCATGGGGGGCACACTATTAAGCGTAGCAGCTGCTATCTTATCCGAAAACGCAAAAGAAAATCCAATCAATTCAATTACATTTTTAGCTTCAATGGTAGATTTTTCTGACATAGGTCCTATGGGTGATGTGGTTAATGATGCATTAATACAAAAGCTTGAAAGGGGAGAATTACTGCATGATGGAATGATGGATGGAGCAGATATGGAAACAGCCTTTAATCTTATTCAGGCAAATAATCTTATTTGGAACTATGTCGTAAATAATTATTTGGAAGGAAAGAAACCCACGGCATTTGATATTCTTTATTGGACAAATGATAATACTAATTTGCCGGGAGATATGTATAAATACTATATGAGAAATATGGTATTTGAAAATAAATTAAGTCGGAAGAATGCTTTGAAAATATGCAACAAACAAATTGATATTGGAAAAATTAATGTTCCTGTTATAGTCATTGGCTTTAAACGCGATATTATTTCTCCAGCGATTACTGCGTTTTCTACTACGGAATTAGTAACTGGTCCTGTTGAATTTATTTTGGGCGGGTCTGGCCATGTGTCAGGAGCAATAAATCCCCCCTCTAAAAATAAATATGGATATTATTTAGATGGTACTCTTGGAAAGGGATTTGAAGAATGGAAAAAAACAGCTACTTATTTTGAAGGTAGTTGGTGGACTCCATGGGTTGAGCGATTAATAAAATTGTCTGGTAAAGAAATTCCTGCTCCCTCAAAAGCTGGAAATGAAAATTTCAAAGCAATCGAAAATGCACCAGGAAGATATGTGAAAGAAAGGTATAATACAGTACTTGGTCCGATTAAAATTGATGTTAAACCTCAAAACAATATGAATGAAAAAAAAATAGATGAACAAATTAAAGAACTAGTAAAATATTAAAAATACATTATATAAAAAATTTAAAATTTGATTTCGAACCAATATCAGTTGATGTAATTGGTGCTACTAAAATAGAAATTGCTTTTGCAATAGGTATTCTTTCCAAAATAGTTAACGGATAAAAGAAACTAGAAAAACAAAAAATTAAGCTGTTATTAAAATACTACAAAAAGATTTAACTAAATAAAAAATGAAAATATCGCACAAACCCGAACATAATCTCCACAGTGAGAAGAATTTTAATAAACATCATGGTCCTTATTGGAAACGTATGCATCATGACTGGCGATTTTGGGTTGGTTTCGTTTTAATAATGGTTGCCCTCTTTATATATATTATGACTATAGATTTTAGTATACAACCAATTACCAAATAAGAAACAAGATAGTAGGTGATAAATTTAAACAATAATGAATAAAAGAAACGAGTTAAGCTATATCAAGCATTATAATAATTCAATTTAATAATTGAAAATTTGGTATAAAAAAGGTTTGCCTCAATAAAATAATCATTAATAATAAAAATATGAATAATTTAAAATACATATTCGAACCAAAATCAGTTGCAATTATAGGCGCCTCTAAAACAGAGGGAACTGTTGGATATGGCATCCTTTCAAATATACTTGAATCAAATTTTCAGGGGGCAGTATTTCCTGTTAACCCAAAGTATGATAATATCATGAGCACAAGAGCATATAAAGATGTTCTATCTATTCCTGAAAATATTGATTTGGCTGTAATTTGCATTCCCTCAAATGGTGTTGTAAATGCAATTAAGCAATGCGCGGAAAAAGGAGTGAAAGGAATAGTTGTTATCACGGCAGGATTCAAAGAAATTGGAGCAGAGGGAAAAAAGTTAGAAGATGAAATTATTGCCATTGCCCACAAAAATAATATCGCTTTAATCGGCCCTAATGTTTTAGGTATAATTAATACACAAAAGGAAATCAGTCTTAACGCCAATTTTGCACTTAAAATGCCGAAGGCCGGTAACGTTGCATTAGTTTCGCAAAGTGGGGCTATTGGAGTCGCAGCATTGGATTATGCGCATCAACATGATTTAGGTATTTCAAAATTTGTTTCTATTGGCAATAAGGCAGTAATTGATGAAAGTGATGTTTTAGAATATTTAATTGATGATGAAGCAACAAAAATAATAACTCTATATGCTGAAGATATTAGTCGACCTGATCGTTTTTTTGAAATGGCAAAAAAAGCAAATGCAAAGCTAAAACCTATTTTAATTATAAAAACAGGACGATCGGTTCGTGGTGCCATTGCCACTCATTCTCATACAGGCGCATTAACAACTTCAGATACTGCATACGATGCACTTTTCGCACAATGCGGAGTTATTCGTGTAGAAACACTTTCTGAATTATTTGAATTTGCAGAAGGATTCACTTGTTTTAAACAACCAAAAGGAAATAAAGTTGTGATTGTTACCAACGGTGGGGGACTAGGTGTTATAGCCACAGACGCAGCCGAAAAATATGGATTAGAAATGACAACATTTGAACCAGATACTATAAAAGCATTGAAATTAAAATTGCCGCCTACAGCAAGTACACGTAATCCTGTTGATATCATTGGAGATGCCGATGCACAAAGAGTATGTGATACACTTTCTATAATTGCAAAAGATAAAAACGTAGATGCAATAATTGTTTCTATTTTGCCAACGGTTGAAACGGATATGGATGCGATTGCTTCTAATTTGTGTGATTTTTCAAAAGCACATCCTGACTTGCCAATTTTTGGTAACCTGATGTCATTAGAGGCTGAACCAGCATTTGAACAATTGTTGAATAAAGCCAATATTCCAAATTTTGATTTCCCAGAAACTGATGTCAGAGTGCTCGCAGCAATGATTAAATATTATCAATGGATTAAACAACCTGAAGTAAAAACAACAAAATTTGAAGTAAATAAAAAGCAGGCACAAGAGGTATTAGATATTATTAAAAAAGAAAAGAGGATACATCTTTCGGAAACTGAGTCATATAAATTATTGGAATCTTATGGAATGAAAGTCATTCAGCACATAACTGCAAAAGATTTGGATAGCACTATCACTGCCGCGAATAAAATTGGTTATCCAGTAGTTCTAAAAATAATTTCGCCAGACATACTTCACAAAATTGATGTAGGAGGTGTTAAAATAAATATTAAAGATGAAAACGAAATAAAGCAGGCATTTAAAGAAATATCCGAAAACATTAAAAGCAAAAAACCGGATGCTTTTATACAAGGCTTTTTGGTAGAGAAATTCTTTATTGAAAAAAGTATTGAAATTATTGTAGGAGCAAATGCCATCAAAGGTTTTGGTTCGTTAATCATGTTTGGGCTTGGCGGAACATTTGTTGAATTATTTAAAGATGTGGCATTTCGATTAGCTCCACTTACCAGGAAGGATGCAGTGAATATGATTGAAGAGACAAAAGGCTATCAAATTTTAAAAGGTTTCAGAGGGCAGGCGACCTATGATATGGATGCAATCGTTGATTATTTGTTAAGGATATCTCAACTAGTTACAGATTTCCCTGAACTAAAAGAATTGGATTTAAATCCTATTAAAGTGTTGGAAGAGGATAAAGGGCTTGTGATTTTTGATGCAAAAGTAATACTTGCTGACGAACAGAATGTTTTGATGAATAAGAAATAAAACATAAAAAAGGAAATAGTTCTGATCTAATACATAAATTAAACAAAGTAAAATGGCAAACGAAAATATTTGGATATGGTTTCAGGGATGGGGTTTGTGGGTACTTCTGGCAATTTCGCCTTCTCTCGTTATTTTTTACGAAAAAAATAAAAGATAAAATTATGTTGAATAACTTTTTGAAAGGGAAATTTCCTTTAAGAACTGCAAGCATAGAAGCTTATACAGATTATTATTTAACTCTTTTTTGTAAATATGCAAAGATGGTAACAATGCGGAATCTTTATTATGATGAGGGATTTTCTTGCACAGGGATAACAGATGATTTAATAGAAACGTTCGCAAAAGTATAACCTAAAGATAGAAAAGCATTCCGAAAAATATTTGATTAAAAAAGAAGATTATAATATTACTAAAAGCAAAACAAATTATTAGAAAATAATAGAATGAAAAAAGAGAACCAAAAATCAATTCCTGTTTCCCCTGATAAACAAATAGCAAAAGGTTTAGGAGTTTTTTATTGCCCTATGCATTGCGAGGGTGACAAGACCTATGACAAAAAAGGAAATTGTCCCGTATGTGGAATGAATTTGGTCGAACAACCTTCCTCTAAAAATCCAGCACAACAATATACTTGCTCCATGCATCCGGAAATTATTCGCAATGAACCGGGAGCTTGCCCAATTTGCGGAATGGAACTTATTCCCTTAAAGGTAAATGTAGAAGAGGAAGATAATACGTATAAAAATTTGTTACATAAACTCATTTTAGCTATCATTTTTACTACACCCATTTTTATTATTACTATGACGGAGATGATCCCTGATAATCCATTATTTAAACTATTAGATTTAAAATACTGGAACTGGGTACAATTAGTTTTATCTATACCTGTAGTATTTTATGCGGCATGGATGTTTTTTGAAAGAGCCTGGCGCTCCATTGTAACTTGGAATTTAAATATGTTTACTCTGATAGGTATTGGATCGGGAGTAGCCTGGCTTTTTAGTTTAATCTCTTTATTCTTCCCCTCTATTTTTCCCGATCAATTTAAAACAGAACACGGAACGGTGTATGTTTATTTTGAAGCAGCAACAGTTATTTTAACATTAGTATTATTGGGGCAGGTATTAGAAGCTCGTGCACATGGCAGAACCAATAGCGCCATTAAAGAATTATTGAAGCTTGCGCCAAATAAAGCGACCATAATTGTTGATGGGAAAGAACAGGCGGTTGATATAAATACCATTCAAAAAGGTAATTTGTTAAGAGTTAAGCCAGGAGAAAAAATTCCCGTTGACGGAAGTATTAAAGATGGCAAAGCCATCATTGATGAGTCGATGATTACAGGCGAACCCATTCCAGTAGAAAAAATAACCGGAGATAATATAAGCGCAGGGACCATCAATGGAAATACATCTTTTATAATGGTTGCTGAAAAAGTGGGAGCAGAAACCTTGCTTGCAAAAATCATTGAAATGGTAAATTCGGCAAGTCGTTCAAAATCTCCTATTCAAAAACTAGCCGACAAAATTTCAGGTTATTTTGTTCCTATTGTAGTTGTTATTTCAATTGTCACTTTTTTCGTTTGGGCAATGTATGGACCCGAACCTTCTTATGTTTATGCGTTTGTAAATGCTATTGCCGTATTAATTATTGCTTGTCCATGTGCGTTAGGACTTGCCACTCCTATGTCTGTAATGGTAGGTGTAGGGAAGGGCGCCCAGTCAGGCATACTCATTAAAAATGCAATAGCACTTGAAAAAATGAATGAAATAGATATTGTTGTTATTGACAAAACGGGTACTCTTACAGAAGGGAAACCGACTGTTGAAAAAGTGATTGGTTCAAATTCTGATTATACAGAAGACCAACTTATTGAGAAAATAATTTCATTAAACAGCAGCAGTGAACATCCATTAGCACAGGCAACGCTGCGCTATGGAGAAGAAAAAAAAATTGCGATAAAACCAATCTCAAACTTTGAGGCGGTTGCAGGGAAAGGAGTGATTGGAAAACTAAATGACCTGTTGCTTGCATTAGGGAATGAAAAATTAATGGAACAAGTGAAAGCCGAAATTTCACCGGAATTATCTAAACAGGTGAAAGATGAGCAGAAATTGGGAAAAACAGTTTCTTATTTATCAGAAGAAAATAAAACGATTGGTTTTGTTGTAATTTCAGATAAAATAAAAACATCCAGCAAAGAAGCCATTCGCAAATTACAGGAAGATGGTTTGAAGGTGATTATGTTTACCGGCGACAATGAAGAAACAGCAAAAGCAGTAAGCGAAACATTACATCTGGATGGGTATAAGGCTCAGATGTTGCCCGAAGATAAATTGAATGAAATAAAACGTTTACAAACAGAAGGAAAAAAAGTGGCGATGGCAGGAGATGGTATTAACGATGCCCCCGCTCTATCACAAGCTGATATTGGAATTGCAATGGGTACAGGAACGGATGTAGCTATTGAAAGTGCATCTATTACTTTGGTAAAAGGTGATTTGAATGGCATTGCAAAAGCACGGTTCTTAAGCCATAAAGTAATGAGAAACATCAAAGAAAATTTATTTTTTGCGCTTGGTTATAATGCTTTGGGAATCCCAATTGCAGCCGGTGTTTTATATCCCACTTTTGGGCTCTTACTTTCGCCAATGATTGCAGCGTTGGCAATGAGTTTTAGTTCAGTATCTGTTATTATCAACGCACTTAGATTAAAAAATATTAAATTATAACTAAACTATGGATATTATATCTTGATTGGGGGAATGCATTATGTGATAAACATCCCTTATTAAAATTGATTGTGATTATACATTTGTCGTTAAACTCTTAAATGGTTTTATTTATACAGAATCAAAAATAAATTTAATTAATATGATAGAACAAATTAAACACCTTTCTCAAGAAGAAAAGGAAATTCTCTTCAAGGCTCCAATACTCCTATCGGTTCTCTCAGCAAGTTGGAACCATGAAATTAGTAAAAAAGAAAAAGCAGATATGATTGAATTAGAGCACATCAAGACATTTTCCGCTGTTCCTTTATTAATTCCATATTATAAAGAAGTGGAAAAAAAATTCAAATTATATTTTGAGGAAATTATGACTAAATATTCACCTTTCGACGATGAAAAACGTGAATGTTTAAAAAAAGATATTCACTCATTGAATACAATTATTGCCAAATTAGACAAAGGATTTGCGCAAAAGTTACACAATAGTTTATCTTCATATGCTGAACACGTGAAAAAAGCAGATGAAAATAGTTTATTAATGAATTTTATTTTTCCAATACCTATACACGGATTTACAGATTAGTTAAAATAAATTTATATGTCAAAATCAAAAAAAAAGGAGATACTTAACGAACTTTACATAGAATTAGTCAAGTTTCAGAAAGAAATAATTTCATCTGATTTGAAACTTTTAGTTATATTGGAAGGAAGGGACGCCGCGGGAAAAGATGGAACAATAAAAGTAATGACCGCACATCTTAGTCCTCGCGAAACGCGAATAGTAGCACTAGGAAAACCTTCGGACAGACAGGATAAGGAATGGTATTTTCAACGTCATGTAACGCACCTGCCTGCATCAGGAGAATTTGTAGTCTTCAATAGGAGTTGGTATAATCGTGCAGGAGTGGAAAAAGTAATGGATTTTTGCAGTAACAAACAATATAAATCTTTTTTTACAGAGGTTGAGCTTTTCGAAAAAATGTTAGGAGATGCGGGTTTTATCATTTTAAAATATTATCTAGATATAAGTAAAAAGGAACAAAAAAAGAGATTGGATGATCGTAAAAAAGATCCATTAAAGCAATGGAAAATAAGTCCAATTGATAATGTCGCACAAAAACACTGGAAAGATTATTCTGATGCTCGTAACGAAATGCTATTGAAAACCAATTTCAATAACTCACCATGGTTTGTAGTTAATGCCGAAAATAAAAACGAGGCTCACATTGCATTAATTTCTCATTTACTGAGTCAAGTAAAATATAAAAGCAAGAACGAGGATATATTAACAAAGGAAAGTAATTTGGTTTATCCAGCTACGTCTAAAAATATAAAAGAAAAACTTTTTTAAATGAACAAAATATTAAAATACAACGGAAGGAATTTCCTTAAAATAATAACAGTAGTTTTTACTTGTTATATAACAGCTTGTGCAAATGATTCCGCTGTTATTTCTGAGACAGAATATTCAACTAAAATTGTTGGGCAATGGTTTGGTACGGCGGGTGGTTTAAAGGAATCTATCACGCTTAACCATGACTCTACCTTTGTGTGTGAAGTATATCCAATGGGCTTCATAGCAAATACATTATCTCAGGGAGAGAGAGGATCGATTAACGGGAACTGGAAAATCACAGGGGCAACTATCACCTTGAAAATTACTGGTGAGAAAAATGAGCGAGTAGAAAATAAAGTTGCTTTAAGTAGAATTATTTCCTTAAAAAAAAATGAACTTGTATTAAAATCAGATAAAGGCGAAACTTCGCGTTTTGAACGGATAAAATTTTAATAATGATAAAAGAAAAAAATAATACAAAAAATAAAATTTTAACCTACGGAAAAATTATTTCTGTTCGCGGAAGTGTTATAGATGTTTATTTTGAAAATACGTTACCATCTATTTATACTGTTCTTTATTCTGGAAAAAATAAAGAAATCGCAATAGAAGTTTTAGCTCAATTAGATAATAATCGCATAAGAGGTATAGCATTAAATCCTACACAAGGCTTAGCAAGAGGGATGATTGTAGAAACCTTTGGGATGCAACTTTCTGTTCCAGTTGGTAAAAACCTTTTGGGACGCATGTTTGATGTTTTTGGAAATACAATTGATCACGGAGAAGAATTAAAAAATAAAGAATGGAGAAGTGTTCATCAATCTCCACCATCGTTATCAAAACGTTCTACTAAATCTGAAATTTTCGAAACAGGCATTAAGGCCATTGATGTATTGGTGCCGTTGGAACGTGGAGGAAAAGCTGGTTTATTTGGTGGTGCAGGCGTAGGTAAAACGGTATTACTTACAGAGATGATTCATAACATGGTTGGGCATCATAATGGAGTTAGTATGTTTTGTGGAATAGGAGAGCGCTGTCGAGAAGGCCAAGAACTTTATCATGATATGAAAAAAGCCAATGTGCTGAAAAACATGGTTATGATCTTTGGACAAATGAATGAACCACCAGGCGCACGTTTTCGTGTTGGTCATGCCGCCTTAACGATGGCTGAGTATTTCAGAGATGACGAACACCGAGATGTGTTATTACTAATAGATAATATTTTTAGATTCATTCAAGCTGGTATGGAAGTTTCAGGATTGATGGGGCAAATGCCTTCTCGTTTAGGTTATCAACCAACTATGGGAACAGAACTTTCAAAGCTTGAAGAACGAATTGCAAATACAGATACAGGAGCAATTACTTCCATTCAAGCAGTTTATGTTCCCGCTGATGACTTAACTGATCCAGCAGCCGTTCATACGTTTTCTCATCTTTCAGCATCTATAGTTCTTTCAAGAAAAAGAGCTAGTGAAGGACTTTATCCTGCCATTGATTTATTACAATCGAGTTCCAAAATGGCAACTCCAGGTATAATAGGAGAAAGGCATTACAAGCTTGCTCAAGAAATACGTCAAACATTTGCGCAATACGAAGAATTAAAAGATATTATAGCTATGCTTGGTATGGAACAATTATCTGTTAATGATCGAAAAATAGTGAATCGTTCAAGGTGCTTAGAGCGATTTTTAACTCAACCTTTTTACACCACTGAAAAATTCAGCGGAACGAAAGGAAAGGATGTTAGCTTAAAAGATGCACTAGATGGCTGCGAGCGTATTCTTTCTGATGAATTTAAAGACATTCCAGAAAGCGCATTTTATATGATAGGAAAAGTAGATGAGGCCTTAAATAAAAATACAAATTTAAAAACAACCGAATAAAAAACGATGGGAGCAACATTAATGCATTTGAAAATTCTTCTTCCATTTAAGGTTTTTGCCGATATAAATAATGTTAAGAGAATTGTTGCTGAAACAAATAATGGTTCATATGGATTTCTGCCTCAAAGGTTAGATTGTGTTGCTGCATTAATACCAGGGATTTTGATTTATGAAACTGAAGCTGGAAGTATACATTATATAGCCATTGATGAAGGTATACTGATCAAAACAGGATCTCTAGTTTCAGTATCTATTCGCAATGCTATTGGAGGAGTTGACTTAGGTATGCTTCATGAATCTGTTAAAAAGGAATTTTTGGATTTAGATGAGAATGAGAGAAGTAGTCGTTCGACAATGGCAAAACTAGAAAGTGGATTTATTCATAGTTTAGAAAAATTTCATAAAGAATAAAAAATCACTTACAATAAATCAAAGTATAAATGAAAAAACTTAAAGAAAATAAACTCGTTAAAGGAGGCAAGCCAATCTCCAATAATAAGGCTAAAGCTAAAAAAACTTCAGTAGAAAAGAATACGATAGCAATGCCGTCAGAATTCGAAGAAGATCGAAGTATGAACATTCGTATGAAGCCACAGCCTTATTTAAAGAATTCAAAAAAATGATGGAATCAAATGATAAGAATGATTTAAAATTGTTTAGTAAACAAATAGATGAAAAAGAAAAACGCAAACTTAAAGCATTAAATAATCACAAACAAAGTGTTTGGTCAGGTTTGGGAATGTTTGGGATGGTTGGCTGGTCGGTTGTGGTTCCGGCATTATTAGGCGCAGCATTAGGAATTAGGTTAGATAAAAATTATCCCCAATCATTTTCATGGACGTTAACTTGTTTAATTTTAGGTTTAGTAATAGGTTGTATCATTGCATGGAATTGGGTGGCTAAGGAAAATAAAAAAATACATCAAGATAAGGAAGATTAAAATGAATGAAATATTATATATGATAATCACATTAGTTGTAGGACTAATTTTGGGTACAATTTTTTTTGCAGGACTTTGGTTTACTGTAAAAAAAGCATTGGTCTCAAAAACTCCTGCTATTTGGTTTATAGGCAGCTTTATCATTCGTGTAACAATTACCTTAATAGGATTTTATTTTGTTGGTAAAGGAAATTTCAAAAATCTTATTGTTTGTCTTTTAGGATTTATCATTGCTCGTATTGTTGTTACATATTATACTAAACAAAAAGAAAACAAACAAATAGAATTAAAAAAGGGGGTTGATCATGAAGCTTAGTCCTGACGAAACAATTTTTTGGCAACATAGTTTTATTACCATTAACCTTACAATAGTAACTACTTGGCTATTAATGTTTGTTATGGTTTTAGGTTCTTGGCTAATTACAAGAAAACTTAAAAAAGATATTCAAATTTCGCGTTGGCAATTCATCCTTGAAATGATTGTGATAGGAATAAAAAATCAAATAAAGGAAATTGGCCTCAATAAACCCGAAAAATTTATTGGTTTCATTGGAACATTATTTTTATTCATAACCTTATCGAATCTTTGTATTATTTTTCCTGGTTATGAAGCACCGACAGGTTCTTTATCAACCACAGCAGCTCTTGCAATTTGTGTATTCTTAGCTGTCCCATTTTTTGGTATCTCTGAAAGTGGGATTATGGGTTATTTAAAATCATACTTACAACCAACATTTATTATGTTGCCTTTTAATATCATTAGTGAAATTTCTAGAACATTAGCATTAGCAATAAGATTATTTGGTAATATTATGAGTGGAGGAATGATCGTAACTATTTTATTAAGTATTGCCCCATTAATATTTCCTGTATTAATGACGATACTTGGTTTAATTACAGGAATTGTTCAAGCATATATTTTTAGCATTTTAGCAATAGTTTATATTGCTGCTGCAACACAAGATTCAAAAACCGAAAACACTGAAATTAAAACATAGTAAAAAATAAATATATATGGAAAGTTCAACTTTAATTGCAATCGCCTCCATCGTAACAGCTGGAATAACAACAGCTATAGGAGTTATGATGCCTGCTATCGGACAGGGAAAATCTATTTCTTCAGCATTAAGTTCAATGGCACAACAACCTGATGCTGCACCAACTATTACCCGAACATTGTTTGTGGGTTTAGCTATGTTAGAATCATTATCAATTTACTGTTTTGTAATATCAATGATTCTCATTTTTGCTAACCCATTTTGGAATTACATCATCGCAAAATAATATATGTAACAAATGAAAATCAACTGGTTTACTCTTATCGCACAAGTCATTAATTTCCTCATTTTAGTGTGGTTATTAAAACGGTATTTATATAAACCTATATTAACTGCCGTTGATGAACGAGAGAAAAAAATAAAGGATCAACTTGAAGATGCGAAATCTGAAAAAGAAAACGCAAAAAAAGAACAAGATGAGTTCAATAAAAAGAATGAAACATTCGAACAACAAAAGAAGGAGTTAATGGATAAGACTATTGCTGAAACGAATGAAGAACGGAAAAAGCTTTTGGAAAATGCAAGAAAAGAGGCGATTGATCTAAGTAGCAAAATAGAAGAAGAATCAAAGAAATCTCAACAAAATTTAAATCAAGAAATTTCATTAAAAATAGAGCAAGAAGTTTTTGCTATCACTAAAAAGGCATTAATAGATTTAGCTTCTAGTAATATAGAAGAACAAACTATAAAAGTTTTTATAAAACGTTTAAAAGAACTAAAAGAGGAAGAAAAGAAAAAATTTATTTCTGCCTTCACATCCGAGTCAAGCATAATTTGTATTAGTAGTGCATTTGAATTAACAAACAATCTTAAAACAGAAATTGAAAAATCAGTCAATGATATATTAGGATTGACGGCACAATTTAAATTTATTGTTGTACCTAAACTCATTAGTGGAATAGAGCTTGATGCAAATGGCTATAAACTAGCATGGAGTATTTCTGAATATCTTAATTCTTTAGAAAAAAATATTTTTGGGATGTCTAGAGAAAGTACAGAAACAAGCGTAGAGAAAAAATAAGATGCCTATAAATGAATTAAATAAAATATTCGATCAAATAAAATCCGGCAGAGAAAACCATGTCTTTGAATTTGCACCTCGAGAAATTGGTAAAGTGACTAGCGTGTCTTCTGGAATTGTCAAAGTCTCTGGGCTTCCTAGCGCTGGATTCGAAGAGCTTTTAAAATTCCCTTGCAATTTATATGGAATCGCATTTAATATTGATGAACATGAAATTGGTGTTATTCTATTAGGAGACGATTCTCAATTAAATGCTGGAGATGAAGTAGAAAGAACAGGTCGAGTGATGGATATTCCTGTTGGAGATTCTTTAATTGGACGCGTCATTAATCCATTAGGAGAAGCTATGGATAATAAAAATCCAATCATTACAAATCTAAGATTTCCTATTGAGCGACCTGCAAAAGCAATCATGGACAGAGATGCGGTAACTGTTCCGCTTCAAACAGGACTAAAAGTTGTAGATGCGTTAATTCCAATTGGACGTGGACAGCGCGAATTAATTTTAGGTGATAGGCAAACAGGTAAAACTTCCATTGCCATTGATGCTATAGTTAATCAGCATAATAAAAATGTAATATGTATTTATTGCGCTATCGGTCAGCGTGCATCTTCTGTTGCCAAAGTTATTGCTAATTTAAAAGAAAATGGGGCAATGGAATACACTATTGTTGTAGTTACAGAAGGGAATAATTCTCCTGGCCTACAATATATCGCCCCTTATGCAGCAGCTAGTATAGGCGAATATTTTATGGAACAAGGTCGGGATGTGCTAATTGTTTATGATGACTTGACTAACCATGCCAGAGCCTATCGGGAGCTGTCTCTATTATTAAGAAGACCACCTGGACGTGAAGCATTTCCTGGAGATATTTTTTATATTCATTCCAGATTATTAGAAAGATCTACTCATTTAAATGAAAAACTTGGTGGGGGCTCGCTAACAGCTTTGCCAATTATTGAAACAGAAGCACAAAATATTTCAGCATATATTCCAACAAATCTCATATCAATAACCGATGGGCAAATTTACCTATCTCCTAAATTATTTGAGTTGGGCATATTACCAGCTATTGATGTAGGAAAATCTGTATCTCGTGTAGGAGGAAAGGCTCAATTACCTGCATATCAATCAATCACTGGGAATTTAAAACTTGCCTATTCACAATTCGAAGAATTAGAAACTTTCGCTCGTTTTGGTACTCGATTAGACGAACATACTCAACAAATTATTGAACATGGAAAACGAATTCGTGCCTGTTTTAAACAACAAGAATTACACCCTATGTCTGTGCCCGAACAAATTATTGTGCTTCTTGCTTTAACAAAAGGGCTCTTTGATTTGATTCCCATTGATAAAATTCAAGAAGCGGAAAAATCTTTACTTACAGCAATTACTAAATTTCCTTCTGAATTAATGAAAGAACTAACTTCGGATAAAGAATTAAGTCCTCAAAGCAATGATACTATTTTAAAAATAGCGAATGATTCGCTTACTCCTTTTCAAATTAATCCAAAACATAATCAAGAATAATGGATACCCTTGAAAGCTTACATAGAAAAATTGATGGTGCATCCGAATTAAAATCTGTTGTAAGAACTATGAAAGCGTTGGCTGCCTCTAATATTGGACAATATGAAACAGCAGTTAGTTCATTAGATGATTATTACGATACAGTGGCGTTAGGTATAAATGCCTATTTTAAAGAAGAAAAAATTGACGAAATACATTCCAAAGAAAAAAACAAAAGCAATACCGAGAAAATACTTTGTGCCATTGTCTTTGGTTCAGATCAAGGCTTAGTAGGGCAGTTTAATGATTCCCTTGCTAATTTTGTTTCTAAATCACTCAATTCTTTATCTTTTAAAAAAGAAATTTGGTCAGTTGGAGAGCGTGTTCAATTATTATTATCAGACAGTGGCTTTATAGCCACAAAAACATTTTCAGTTCCAAATTCTGTGAATGCCATTACTTCCTTAATAAGTCAAATCTTAATTAAAAGTGAAGAAAATTATGAAAATGGCAAGATAACTGAATTTTATATTTTTCATAATCAACAAAAACTGGGAAGTAGTTATATTCCTATTTGTCAACAATTACTGCCATTAAATAATTCATGGCGACAAGAATTAGCAGAACATCAATGGCCTTCAAAAAAAATACCCCAAGTTATAGGAGAAACGGAATTAACTTTGAAAGCGCTTGTACACGAATACCTTTTTGTTTCTTTATTTAAAGCTTGCGCAGAATCTTTAGCTAGTGAAAATGCCAGTCGTTTAAATGCTATGCAGCGTGCGGAAAAAAATATCGAAGAGCTATTAGATGATCTGAATCACAAATATCATCGTTTACGACAGAGCTCTATTGACGAAGAATTATTTGATGTTGTTTCAGGTTTCGAAGCATTAAAAGATATAATCAATTACAATGATAAAACTAAACTGGTCTAAAAGACAATACGTTTACGTATAAAACAAATCATGAAAACAGAAATGGAATTATTTTTAAAAAGTGATACTCTAAATAAAATTGTATTTGTTATAATTGGAATTGTAATAATTTGGCTTATAATTAGAGCAATTCAACGATTTTTTGTTTCAAAAATAAAACAACATGCAAATCGTTACAAGGCAAATAAATTAAGTGTATCTATCGGTTACATTTTATGCATCTTATTGCTGATTTTTGTTTATAGTAATAAACTAGGTAGTTTTACTGTTGCTTTAGGGATTGCAGGGGCAGGTATAGCTTTTGCCTTGCAGGAAGTAATTGTTTCTTTTGCTGGATGGTTAGCGATACTCATTGGCGGCTTATATAAGACAGGCGATCGTGTTCAATTAGGTGGAATAAAAGGTGACGTAATGGATATTGGTATTTTGCGAACCACGATTATGGAATTAGGTGAATGGATTGATGGAGATTTATATAATGGAAGAATGGTTTTTGTATCGAATAGTTTTGTTTTTAAAGAACCTGTATTTAACTACTCAGCAGACTTTACATTTCTTTGGGACGAAATTAAAATTCCCATTCAGTATGGTAGTAATTATGACAAAACCAAAATCATTCTATTAAAGATCGGGAAAGAAATTGCAAATGATTTATCACAAAAATCAAAAGAACAATGGAATGCCTTAGAAAACAAATATCGTTTAGAAGATACCCAAACTGAACCAATCGTTTCTATTATAATAACTGATAATTGGGTCGAATACACGTTAAGGTATGTTGTAAATTACAAAAAACGCAGAATAACAAAAACAAATTTGTTCACACAAATTCTAAATGAAATAGAAGCCACTAATGGCGAAATTAAATTTGCTTCAAATGGCCTAAATTCTCAAATAAAACCTAAAGTATAATTACATAAACATTAAAATAAAAATTAAAATCATGAAAAAATTTGACATCAAGAAAATATTAGTTCCAACGGATTTCTCAGAAACCGCAAATAAGGCTATTAACCAAGCTATTGCTATAGCTGTTACAACTAATGCGAAATTAAAATTAATTCATGTTATTAAACCCAATGATATTATGCCCGCAGGATTCATAAAAACTTGGGATGACAGTATTTATAAAAAGGCGAAAAAGGAATTAAAAAAGATAGTAAAAAACATAAAAAAAAATAATTCAATTACGGTTAGCATTGATGTGAAAATCGGAAGTATAGATGAGGAAATTTGCGTCATGGCTAAAAAGGAAAAAATGGATCTTATTGTTATAGGAACACATGGAACTTCAGGAGTAAAAGAATTTTTTGTTGGTAGTAATGCCTATAAAATTGTCAGTAAAGCACTGTGCCCAGTGTTAACTATACAAAAAAAACCTATCGACTTAACATTTAAAAACATTATTCTACCCATTCGTTTAGAAAGAAACTCGCGACAAAAAGTAGATTACGTTGTAGAACTTGCGCATTTATTTAATTCAACAGTTTTTATCACAGGTTTTACAAATGACAAAAATAAATCCAAGCAGGATAAGGTAAAACAATATGTAGCACAAGTAGAAAAATACCTTACAAAGCATAATATAAACCATAAATCACGATCCATTTTTGCAGATAATTTCACAAAAGAAATTTTAGTCCATGCTACAAATAACAAAGCCGATTTAATTGTAGTTATGAAAGAAAACGACTTTAGCGTCGACCAATTAATAAAAGGTCCATTTGCACAACAGTTTGTTAACCATTCAAGCATACCTGTGCTTAGTATTCCAGTTTTTTCAGATCCTGATATGATGGTTTATAGTCCCTTTTTAAGTGGCTCTACTCCATATTAATATTTAACTTGTGCATAGCATAGTTATTGATACTAAGTAAAAGGATAATTCACTTTTAGTCGGCAGCCTTCCAATAATTTAGAAGTTCGCTTAACCCATCAAATATATTAAGCATTTCGGGCATAACTTTGTCAGATAATTGAAACGTTATATTAATATGTAAAACTTCTATAGCATAAATTGGATGTAACTCTTTTTTGTTAGGACTATTCAGTGAAAATTTATTTAAAACATATAGACTTATGAATTATACAACATATATTTATAAATGTGTAATACTTTCACCTGATAAAAACATCACCTTTGACTTGTAAAAAACGTTCGCCATTTAAAACCAAGAACAATGAAAATAACACTAATAGTAATAAGCATATTAACAGGTTTATTCATACTATTTCAAATATACACCTCAATGGCAACATCAAAATCAGAAACACAGGATTACAATGTAATTAAGGTAGAAGAAGAATTTGAAATTCGACACTATCCATCGGTAACAATGGCGACGATTACTTCTTCCGCAACAACATACAGAGAATTAGGAAGTTCGGGCTTCACAAAATTAGCAGGTTATATTTTTGGCGGAAATAAAGATAAAAAGCAAATTGCAATGACTTCTCCAGTACACATGGATATAGGTGATTCTATTTCAAGTATGAGTTTTGTAATGCCTTCTAACTACGATAAAGATAATTTACCATTGCCAAACAATTCAGATGTAACTATTAGAACAGTGGAGCAGGAATATGTTGCTGCAGTTAGATTTGGAGGTTTTGCATCAGACGACAATATCAAAAAGCATACTATTATACTGGAAAACGCTTTAAAGAAACATCATCTATCATATTATGGAAACTTTCGCTATTTAGGTTATAATACACCCTATCAATTATTTGGAAGAAGAAATGAAATCATCGTAACACTTAATTGGAACTCTAGATAAAGATTAGAAAATTAAACTCAGGTGAATACAGAATCTATTCCATTAAACTAACTCAAAAAACGAAGAAACCTTGGAACGCTTAGCTCCTTAGACGAAGTTAAAAATCACGAACGTCAAATAGAATATTTCAAAAACATTAAACAATAACCATAAAAAATAAATAAAATGAAAATATTAATTGTATTAACATCCCACAGTGCTTTAGGAAATACCGGTGAAAAAACTGGTTTTTGGATTGAAGAATTTGCAACACCTTATTATGTATTAGCAGATGCAGGAGCAGATATAACAATTGCGTCTCCAAATGGAGGACAGCCACCGGTGACCCTAAAAGCGAATTAAAAGACGCGCAAACTCCTTCTACAGAAAGGTTTTATAAAGACAATGCATTAATTGAGAAAGTTGCTTATTCTTTAAAGTTGAGCGATGTAAAGCAAGATGATTATGATGCTGTTTTTTATGCCGGCGGGCATGGACCACTATGGGATTTAGCAACTGATAAATATTCCACTTAATAGTCATTTCGCCAGTTACATTGGCATTATAAACTCCATCTTTTGAAAAATTAATATCTTTTAAGTTTGTGGTTTTACCTTTAAATTTTGCTTTTGGAAATGCTTTTGTATCTAGGAATTTATCGCTATTAAAATGCTTTTGCATTAATGTTTTTTTAAACTCAAAACTTTGCATAGTTACAGATACAATGACATCGCCTGTCTCTTTGCTTAATGTTGCTGTTGAAGCAAAGTTATTTGCATTAATATCTTCGGCATCTGTGTGCGAAAAAATATCTACTTGACTTTTTGTACTCACTAATTTTTGATCATTTTGTTTAAAGCTAAATAAGCCTGCTAATGCTGCAACCGCTACTACTGTTTTAATTCCTGATTTCATAATTCTTGTTTGATTGGTTTATATTTAATTGATTAATTTGTTTTTAGTTTGAAATGTCGCACTTTTCGAGTACTACGTTTTCGTATAGCTCCATATCTGCATCATAACTCGCGTCTGAGCGAATGATACCTTTAATTTTAGCTTTATCGCCAACTTTTAATGTAGATGCATTATTATTAGTTGATGCCATTAACGTACAGTTTACGTCTGCTTTAGCAGCATCTTCTTTTAATAGAATAACTTTTTGATTATTCATATCAGTGGTGATGTTGCTAATTGTACTGGAGTATTTTATTTTATAGCAATGATTGTCCCACCTTTTTTTTCTACTATTAAAAGGATGTGGCTTTTGGGTGTAGCAATCTTAATTTCTTACATTATTACAATTGCATTTTATCAAAATTATTTTGTTTCCGTTTGGTGCTTTTTTGCATCGGTTATAAGTATTTCGGTATTTGTAATTATGCACGGAATTAAACATCACAAATAAAAAGCAAATGAAGCTAAATGTAAAATGTTTAAAAAACCGGAGAGATGCTATTAATTTTCTATTGGAAAAACCCAAACGTTTGTATACACCTGCCACTTTTCACAAACTTCGCGTTGAACTTAAAAAGTTGGATG
Source organism: Bacteroidota bacterium (assembly GCA_043749245.1). Classification (GTDB taxonomy): domain Bacteria; phylum Bacteroidota; class Bacteroidia; order B-17B0; family Aurantibacillaceae; genus UBA4416. Next base: position 25,959 of record JAYVDU010000360.1, read on the forward strand.
CTTTTTTTGACTTGATAAAATTTTGCTAAATCTACTATTCGAACTCAATCAAAAATAAGGGATCACAATTTTAATCTCCAGTCATTTATTATCTGAAATTGAAATACTAGTTGTATAAATCTCCAAACTCATTTTCTTTTTTATAAATGGGAAACCCTTTAGCTTTTAATTTAATCTTTTTGCCTGATTGAGTTTCGGGAGCAACTTTAAGTTTGACTTTACCATCAAATGTATCAACCAATACATCTCCGCCTAATAAAGCAGTATAAAGATCTAAATCGAATGTTGTGTATAAAATACTTCCTTCCCTTTTAAATTTGGTTTCATTATTTATTGAAAAAGTAATGTACAAATCTTCGTTTGGACCACCATTTGCAACAGCAGTAACATGTCCTGCTATTTTAATAATTTGACCATTTTCAATACCTGCCGGAAAGGTTAAGCGGATATTTTTCCCATTTACTGTTAGCGTTTGCTGTTGTGCTTTATATACATCTTTTAAGTTAAGGTGTAGTTCTGCGTTTAAATCCTGACCTCTAACTTTTGTTTGTCTACCCTTATTTACGGAAGCACCGCCATACATAGTTTCAAAAAAGTCTGAAAAGTCACCGGTAAACTCTCCATAATCTCGTTGTTGTTTCGGATTTCTCTGCGATTTTTGCTGCTGCGCTTTTTTAAATTCATCTGTATGCTTCCAATCTTTTCCATACTCATCATACTTTTTCCTTTTTTCAGGATCGCTTAACACCTCATTAGCTTCGTTAATTTCTTTAAAATTTTTTTCCGATTCCTTATTATTGTAGTTTAAGTTGGGATTATATTTTCTCGCCAACTTGCGATATGCAGTTTTGATGCCACTTTCAGCGGCTGTTTTTGGTACTTCTAATATTTTCTAATAATCTATAAATTCCATGTTTTATTTTTTATAAACAAGAGCGTGAGCTGGGCATAATTCTAAAGGATGATAAGAAAGTTTGGCTTTTCTTAACCCTTCAATTCCCAAATCTTCTTCTCTGTTTATGTGTTTGCAACCTTTTTCAAGTATTTTTTTTGCAGTTTCTCTATTTACAACTTGATATAAACCTTTGTATTCTCTCAAAGCTTTTTCGAAGTGAACTACGCAAGTTGATGGGTTTAAGTGTTCATATATTGAAAACGCTACTGGCTTTCCATCAACACGAATTAAAACTCCTTCCTCTTTAAATTTAGAGAAATTTTTTAGAACAAATTCAAGAGCTTTTAATTCATGAGCAAGATATGAGTTTGGATCGACTTCGCTTTGACTACAAATTTTATTAATCACTGCAAAACAGTCTGTAATATTTGCTTCTGAAATTGGTTCAGCAATCCAATTATTATTTGTTTCAAACTGATTTATTAAATTTCGTTTAGGCTGATATTCTTTTCCTTTAAGTAATGCCAAATCTTCCGCTGAATAAATGTAATTATCCATATCTCGGTGTTCGGTTCGCTCAAAGTGTGCAACGAATTCCGGATGTTGACAAATGAAGGTATTAGAAACACCATAAATGGTCAATCTATAATCTAATGTTTGAGCGTATTGAATAATTTTATCTTGTAGTGATTTTGGGAACTCACCTATGGGCTGCATTAAGTGTTCCTTTTGATCCTCAATGGTTGTTAATTTTAAAAGTAGTGTATCATTAACAATAGCCCACTGATAGTAGTATACTCTTTCCCATGCTACAAGACTTGAAAAAGTAAAGGCTGAAAGACAAAATGAAGAGTATTTAAATAAAAATACTTCTATCGCTTCTTTATCTTCTATCGTTACTTTTTTAAATACTATATCTTTCATACTATTTTTACTAATCTGATTTTGCCTGAAACTGCATGGGAATATGGTTTGTCATTTTTTCAAAACCTAATTTCTCATACAGGCTAACACTTCCTGGGGCAGCAATTAAGGCTATCCAATTAACCTTTCTTGAATTGCAGTATTCTGTTAATTTACTTATGATATTTCCTGCAATTCCTTGTTTACGATAATTCTGATCTACATAAACATCCTGAATATAAGCATCATTAAATCCATCAGAAATAACTCGACCAAACCCTACTAGTTTATCTCCGTTCCAAGCGCTAAGAAAAGAAAAACTACCAGATATAAGTTTAGAAATTTGATCAGATGAACAAGATTCTTTCCACCAACCTGCTATTTTATATAAATCGCAAATCTTTAAAAATTCCTTTTCATCTATATTAAATTTGTAGTTTATCATGCCTGAAAAGAAAGTTACTTATCCTTTGGGCAAGTGTTTGCGCCTATCAAGGTATAAAGTGGGCAGAAACTAATCAAGCTCGTTAATACAAATACTCCGCCTAAAACTAAAAGCACTATCCCTAAAGTACCTGAGATAACATTTGTAAAAAATAAAATTGCAATTACTACCGCTATTAATATTCTAATAATTTTATCGGTTGAGCCCATGTTTTTTTTCATTTTTTTTAAATTTTATATTAGTATTTGATTTTAAAATTTCCATGTAAGAACAATATTTTTTATTTTAAAGGCATTATACAACTATATAAATTACTTACATAATTCACACTTGCCAAATGATTTTTCATCAGTAATTATTTTACGGTAAATAACAATATAATACAAACCTGCAATAACAAACAGCAATCCTGCAATGATCCGCATGACCTTTTCTGTTTTTTGTATGGCTCTAAAATATTTCCCTAATTGAGAAATGCTAAAAGCTATGATTCCGGTAAAAAACAATACCAATGTTCCTGCACCAAGTGCGTAAAAGAGTGGATACATAATTCGTGCGCCACTCTTAATACTCATCGCTATTAATGCTCCAAAGTATAACGCTCCGCTGTAAGGACAAAACGCCAAAGCGAATAATGCGCATAATAAAAATGCACCAAGCAATCCTTTTTCTTTAAACTTATCACTCCACTTTTCCGTAAAGTTTCCTTTAACTAAAAAGTTAAGTTTAATTACATTTAGCATCACTAATCCTATAAGTACCATAATCGGACCGACATACTTTTCCCCATTGCCTTGAGAAAATTTAGCAACGTGAAATTTACTGGCTGGCAAATTTACTAAGTCATACTGCTGGACTTTCTGTTCATGGTTTTTCTGGATATAAAAATGGAGACTCATTGCCTAATATTGTGCAAATACTCAATGGGACTAAACCAGCTAATTCAGAGCCTGTTCGTTCTATCTACGAGCCGGGACTAAAAATGGAATATTCTGGGGGAGGTACAATTGTTTCGCAATTACTATTAATGGATATATCGAAACAACCGTATGACCAATTCATGTACAATAACATTTTCAAAGCTATTAATATGAGGAATAGTTTTTATACCCAACCACCACCTTTAAGTAGAAAAATTTTTCTTGCAACAGAATATGATTCTCTAGGTAATGAAGTGAAAGGCAAGTACCCAATTCTTATGGAGCAAGCTGCTGGGGGCTATGGACAACACCTACCGACATGTGTAAATTTATCATTGAGATATAGCGTTCACTAAAAGGAGAATCAAATAAAGTTTTGTCAAGCAATTCACGGAAATGATGCTTACGCCTTATTTAAACGAAAATTCGGCACTTGGTTTTTTCATTAACGATAATGTGGGCTCTAAATATTTTGGTCATGAAGCTGGTAATCTTGGTTTCAGCGGAATTTTTTATGGTAGTTTTGAAGAAGGCAAAGGCATTGCCGTATTCATAAATTCTGAGAACAGTGATATATTAAAGGAAATAATTAACAGCGTAATAGAAGTTTATGATTGGAAAGGGTTTAATAAAAAAGAAAAAATAGAAACAGTTGTTTTACCGGATTCGTTTAGGGAAATGTATATTGGAGAATATGAAGCAACTGATGAAACTGGCAAGAAATTAAAAATAGAAATTTATGTAAAAAACAGCACCTATTTTTATATAACAAATAATCAAGAACGAAATATGTACTTTACCTCGGCAACAGAATTTGTTAATAATGAAAGTCCCTCAAAGAAAACATTCAAATTGGATACCCACGGAAATGTGGTTGGATTAATGAATCGAAATATGCAAAAACAAATTATGTTCAAAAAGATGAGCACCAAAATTTGAAACTATAACAAATCAGCCTTCAGGATGAGATGCTAATTTTTGGATATGATTTAATCTTCGTTCTTTTTTATACTTTTTCATTGTGTTAAAAAATTTGCTTCTCTTTTGTCAGGTGACCGTACAAGTCCCAAATCCGAGCAAAGTCACTTGTATCTTCAAGGATGTCGCTCATATTTGGTATAGAAGGGGGTACATAACCAGAAAACCCCTGATATAACCTTATTTATCAGGGTTTTTTGGTTCGATAAAATAACCTCGAAAACTAAAACAATTTATTTTCAAGTATTTACTTGTTCGAGTCTGGAAGCCGAGTAATAAAAATCAATGATGAGTTTTATCTATTCAAGAGCAGCCCATTCATCTTTTTATGCTGTTATAAATATAACTAGCAAGGCACCCAAAAATTGTAATACACCGAAGAGGCATAATATGGGAAATACGTAACTCATTTAAATAATTGTGTGTGGAATTGTTTGAACTTTATTGGTCTCATTTATAGTTAAAACTATGTACTTTAGTACATCACCTTTAGGTTCTACAAATGTTAATTGCTTGATACGTCTATCAATACTTAGTTACGCTTGGTTACGTCTAGCAAGATGATTTTCAATCATCTGTT